>NZ_JAKEVZ010000025.1:0-33468 GCF_021491425.1 Mariniradius sediminis
TTTTGAAGATAGGAATAGGAACTGCCACTTTCCAACTCCTCAACCACATGCTTCTTGAAGCCAATACTGTACCGCTTGAATTCCCGAACCGTTTTTGTCATATTTAACCTGATTTTAGTCTGACCTCATCTGTCAAGCTATTTCAGGACATGTCAGAAAATTGGGGGATTAGGGGATTAGAGGGATTAGAGGGATTAGAGGGATTGGGGGTTTGGAAAATTGACCGCTACAGATAGTGATTTCTCTGGTCGCCATCAATTTTCCAATTCCCAATTTTCCAATTTTTCAATTCGCCTATCCCTTTAGTACCTCCATTGTATCCCTCAGAGTATTCCTGATTTCGACGATGCTTTCCCATTCCCGATCTTTTTCGCCATGCTCGATACCAACATAGCCATGGTAGCCATGGGCAAGGACAATTTTCATCATCCGTGAGTAGTCAAGAGCGTGCTGCCCGCCCCGATCGTCCCACACGGTCGGCTTGAGACTGACGCCCTTTGCCTTGGGCATGAGTTCGTCTACGCCTCGGTAGGAATCATAGGATACGACCCGCTTGTCATCCCGGTGAATCTGGAAATTGCCGAAATCAGGAAGAGTCCCTGCACGCGGGTGCTCTGTTTCCTTGATCAATTGGGCCAGCCACTTGGCATCTGAAGAGTACCCTCCATGGTTCTCGATAATGACATTGATGTCAAAATCATGTGCAAACTCACACATCTGACGCAGGCCGGAACTGGTGACGTTCAGGGCTTCTTTGGCAATCTTTGGATCCTCACTCCAGGGTACAGCCGTGTAGGCATTGATACGAATCGAGTGGCAGCCGAGAAACTTAGCGGCTTCAACCCATTTCTTATGGTTTTCCACGGTTTGTTTCCGCTCCTCGGAAGTAGCTGCTCCCAACATTCCCTCCCGGTCCACCATGATCAATACGGAGGTGACACCCTCGCCTTCTGCCCGGGTTTTCATTTCCCGCAGGTAGTTCATGTCCTTGGCCTTGTCCATAAAAAACTGGTTGACATACTCGACCGCATCGATGCCATGCTTCTTGGACATGGCCGCAAAGTCCAAATGATCCATCTTCTTGCCAAAAAGCAGTCTGTTCACAGACCATTCGGCAAGCGAAATTTTGAAAAGTGGATCTTGGGATGGCATCGCAAATGACATCTGTGGAAGACCAAAGCCCAAAGCGGCAGCGGTGATTCCCGTTTGTTTGATAAACTCTCGTCTGTTTTTCATAAAAATTGGTTGAATTGGTGTCAGGTTAGAATTCCCAGCCGGGACGGCAATGGCTTTTGAATCGATGAAGTCGGCACGGTTTGATCATGAATAAAAATCCCTGTGATTGAGTTAATTACCTTTCTTCAGAGAGCCAAATCAGATCATCCAAAAAATTTAGCCATTTGTGGGATGGAAACAAAATCAGCCTGCGGTTTTTTGAAGGAGGGAGTTTTGAGGCCAACTGAAAAAGCCTCCTGCACAGAATCCTCAACAAAACCCAAGGGCTCATTCCTTTTCCTTCAACCCAAACAACGGCCGGACCCATTTCCACCTTCGGATCAGAAATTCATAGATCAGCCAGGAAAGTCCAAAAGTACCGACCACCATGAGACCGAATTTTGGCCAAAATCCCCAATCCAAGTGCATCAAGTAAAAACCAATCGCTATCGTGATGGTCTGATGCAGGATGTAAAAAGGATACACGGCCTCGTTTGCGTAGCTGAGTTGGGCGCTCGGCCTGTTCAAATAAGCCGCGGCATAGCCAAATAGCACCAGAATCCACGCCCAGAGATTGACTACCTTAAATATGGCCTCGGTAAAGTGAACCAGCGTCGAGTCATCAAACAACAAACGGATTCCAAGCAGCAGTGAAAAGGAGACAAGTCCGATGTACAAGTACTTTCGCCTGTTTTTCTCCACAGTAGCCCAAAAAACATCCTCTACCGAAATCAGCAAAAAGCCATAGAAAAAGAGTGTCCCATAATTGACCAAATTGAACCAATCGCCAATCAAGGCATGGGTCGATTCAAAAAAGGGCTCTACCAGCGACTCCCATGCATACAACGGAATCACGAGCCAAAACAAGCCAAAGGGCTGGCTCGCCCATTTTCGCATCAGGTTCAATATGCCAGCATTTGGATAGGAGCGCAGATACAAAAAAACGGGGAGCAACACCAGCGAAAACAGCAACAAATAGGGCAGAAACCACAAGTGGTGCCAAGAGAAATTACCCTCTGGATATACCCCATTGGCGAAAAGCTGCGAAGGCCAAAAGTCAAAATAGCCTGGGTTGATTTGGCTATTGTCCAAGCGCTCGAAGTATATCTGCGGCGGCACAACGACAAACATCCCAAAGACCAAAGGAATGAACAATCGGATGAATCGCTCCTTTGCAAACTGTCCGGCAGTCCTCCTAGACAGCGCATAGAAAGTGCCCATGCCCGAAATCACAAACAGGATAGGCAAGCGCCATTGGTTCACAAAGAGCATCGGCCAGCGGGCATTGGGATAGATGATGTCGTTTTTGATATGCCAGCCCCATGGGACGAAAAACATCCCCACATGATAAAATATCAACAAGCCAAAAACGATGACCCGCAGCCAATCCATATCGTGTCTTCTCATGGAATTACTTTTTTCCCAAATGTAGAATCTACATAAGACAAATAAAGCGCCTTGGGATGGCTGTCACGGCTTTGTGACGAATGACAAAGCCTAGACCTTGATCCGGCTTTCGAACAGCGGAATCATCCCCCTTGACACAGGAATCGTCTCCGGGTGATGCTTCAAGTGCAGTTGGTACCCTTGCGCATTTCCTTTGATATCGCCCACATGACGGAGATTGACCAGATAGGATCTGTGTGTCCTGATGATATGGTCGGGTGCCTCTAGCTGCATTTCAAACTCCTTCAGCGTCATCCTTTTCAGCAGCTTGTGAACTTTCCCGTCTTCCACAACGAGGATTTCGAGGTAATTACCATCTGCCTTTGCATACAAAAAACCGCTGCAGTCGAGCGTGAAGTCATCACTTTTCTGCTGGGTGCGGATGAGGATTTCTTCCGGTCCTTTGGCAGTTTCGGCAGGATGTGCCGTCGCATTGTAGCGTGCGGCGAGTGTTGTGTGCTCCCGACTGAGCCGGATAAAATTGATCGGTACGATGATGGAAAAAAACAAAATCCCCACGAGGCAGGTATTTCGGATTTCCTCGATCAGATACCGCCAAGACCAGTTGTAAGGATTATCATAAATCAAGTCCCTGATCAAGAACTGGGAAATACCGATCAAAACAAACAGGCCCAATACCACCAGGATTTCCTTCCTGACGGTCCAGTTATCCTCATTCGTGACCAGTCCAATCGGGCCCAAAAACAGCAATACCACCAAAGTAGCATTGGCCGAATGCACCACGCTGATCCAGAAGAAATCCATCCGGTGTTCCATCGGATTGTTATTGAATGGCTCAAAAAAGTAATTGAACAGCACACTCAAAACAAAAATGAGCAGTGCAAACGAAATAAGCTGTTTGCCTTTGTAGTAGAAAGGATAGGGTTGTTTGAGGAAGCTTAAGAGATTTGAAGCCATCGTTTCCAATTTTATTGCAATCGTAAACCTAAACAGAATACCCAAGGTCAGAATCAAGTCTTTCCCCCGCTTTACAATCTGGACCACCACCCAGCAGATTTGTCAAAGGCCAGGTTTTTCGCCTATCAGCGCCATAAAGGTCCTTGATTCCATTATCTTGATCGTTTTTTCACCGACCCTCAAATCATCACTTTGGTTCAGCGTGACTATATAGCCTACGTTCACCTTCAGTGCCTCCATGGCTTCCAAAAGTCCGTTGACTTCCCGGTCCCGGTTGTCGGCATGGAAGGTTGCACAGACTTGGACGATCCATTTGCATTCATTCCCCTCGAAAACGACGAAGTTACATTCCAACCGATCCTTGAAATAAAACAACTTGGTGTATTTTCTTCGAAGGGTCAAATAGATAAGGTTCTCCAAAAGCCTGCCTTCATCTTTGCTGAAGCTCAGGGAATTGGATTTTGCAAATCCCGTATCGATGCAGTAAACCTTTTTGGGATTTCGGGCGACGGACTTGGCAGACCAACTGAATCGGGGGAGAAAAAAGAACAAATACGCATCTTCCATCCAAGACAGATAATCCGACACCGTGCTCGGGGAACCGATTTGAAATGTGTTCTTTATGCCATTGTAACTTACTTCTTTCCCGACATTGCTCACCAAGAATAGCGCCACCTCCATCAAAACCTGTGTGTTTTTGATCCCAAACCTGACAGAGATATCCCGTAGGAGGATGTCTTTGAGCAGCATTTGCAATATCTCCGGATTCTGGTCCCTGAGAAATTCCGGAAAGCCGCCGTTATACAAATAGTTTTTGAAATTCTCGTCGGTGTTCTCTTTCGAAAAATAGCTCAGGTATTCTTCATAAGAAAACGGGAAGATTTCATGACTCAAGTATCTACCTGTAAGCCTTGTCCCCAATTCCCTACTAAGCAGTGACGCATTTGATCCCGTGACGAAAACCTTGGCGCCCTGTTCATGCAATTGCCGCACAAAAACCTCCCAGCCAGTCACGTTCTGGATTTCATCAAAAAAATAGGCATCCACATCTTTCCCAATTACCTCATCCAATTTAGAAAAATCACCCACTTCAAAACCGAAAACACGCGAATCCTCAAAGTTGAAATACGCTACTTTATCGTAGAATCGCCTCGCTATCTGCCGCATCAAAGTGCTCTTCCCACATCTCCTCACGCCTGTGATTACCTCTATGTGCTTGGACTTGGCCTCAAGTTGGCTAAGATAGGCACGCTCAACGAATGAGTCCTGTTTCTCCAACAGACCCTGCTGACCCTGATAAGCAGCCAGTACATCCTCCTTAAAAACCATATTTTCAATGTCTTATCTAGACAAAGATACATCTTACGCTGTAAAAATAAAATATCTTACGCTGTAAACGTAAGATATTTTACATTGTCAACGTAAGAATAATGAAGAAGGCAAGATGTTTCCAATCTAATTCAAAAACCTGGCTGGAATATCAATCCTCCTGTTTCCGGGGCCAAATCTTGTCCCCAAATTGGTCGATCACACGACCATCTTCGTCGTAGGACGTGATTCGGTAGGCACCGTCCTCCAAAGTCAAAAGAGTAAATGCCCGGATCTTTTGCGCGACCTGTAGGTACCAAGTACTGTCTACCGGATGGATATCCCGGGGCGTAACGCCCCACGAACCGTCTCCCACATAGACGATGCCACCTTCTGCCACCTGCATGTTTTTGATCGGAAAGGTGCGCTTGTAGGCATGGTCGTGATTTTCGAAGGCCAACTGGACCCCATATTGCTCAAAGATGGGCGTCCAAGTTTCCCTTACTAAGGTCTGCACCTTGTCACCATAAGCCCTGACCGATGGATAGGCGGGTACATGGTAAATCGGCAGTTTGAAAGCTACGTCTTGCCTTGCAGCCAAGGTACTTTTGAGCCAATCGGTCTGCGCTCCCAAGATCGGATTGGAATGCTCCGTATCCAAAATGATCAGGCTCAGGTAATCACCAAAATCGAGCACATTGTAGCCCGGTTGTCCCGGAAAGGCAAAAAGCCCATAGAAATACGGTGCGATACGGTTGCGGAATTCATCATTTTGGACATAACCTTGGTGGGCGCTGTGGTATCCACGCACCACCTCATGGTTGCCTGCCGCTACCAAGCAGGGCAAAATCCGTCCCTCCTCCGTCACCAAAGTCTTGCTGTACGCGTCAAACCAATCGTAAATCCGACCGACGTTTTCGGCGACACCGTTTTCATAGGCCATATCCCCACCGATGATCACAAAATCCGGATCTAGCCCGCTGACGACCCTGTTGGTTTTCTCAAGCCACTCCTTCTGGTGCATAGAATCCCCGCCGATGGCGATTTTCAAAGCGGTGTTTTTCAGATTTTTTGGCATGGTGCGGAAAAAGTAGACGCGCTCGCTTTTTCCAAATTTGATTTCATACTCCCTCGCCGGCTTCAGGCCTTGGACAGAAATGCGGTGGACATATCGGGTGGAAAAAGGATAAGGCAACACGTCGCTCTCCAAGAAACTCCACTTGGTCTTTCCCTTTTCCCGAATGAACAAAGTATCCGGATCCAAGCGCTCCAAATGCCAATCCACGACCATGCTGTGGCTGGGGTCATCGGTCCAAGTCAGGTAGAATGCCAAGGGCTCGTTTTGACCAAAAGCGGTAAAAACGGTAATGAAAATTGAAAACAGGAGCGCTGATACGATTTTATGGGCACGCATGGGCATGATTGGGTTTGTTTTTTGGAAAAATACGGGAGAAATGCAGAATGGCAAAAAATGGAATGTTTTGTTTCTGTTACCTACTGTTTAAAGAAAAAGATTTCACGCGGCGCCCGCTACGAAATCGCTGCGGGCGCCGCGTGAAAGTAATGTCTTTCAGTGGCAGGAAGGGTCTCATCACTTTGGGAGATGCTTCCCTCCGCAAACTACGGGTACCAATGACAGATTGGTGAATCGTCACCCTGAGGTCCCGATCGTTATCGTGGAGAAGGGTCTCCTCAATTAGGAGATGCTTCACCTCCGCAAGCTACGGTTACCATTGACAGCGACTGGGGCGTCACCCTGAGGAACGAAGGGTCTCCTCGATTCAGGAGATGCTTCCCTCCGCAAGCTACGGTTCAGCATGACGGGAACCAACTACCATCTTCTTTCTATAAATCCAAAATTTTGTAGTCTGGGATGAGTAAGTTTTATTCGCTAGAATTCTAATTTCTCCTCGCTGCTTTTGATATTCCAACGACACGGCTTAGTTTAGAGAGATCAAATCAGATCATGGACAACTGGGTAGAATACCTCAACGACATCATTGCCTACGATATCAGGTGGAACATCTACAAGACCATCTTGATTATTCTGGTGCTGTGGGTAATCAAGAAGGGGGCTTACCGACTGATCGGTAATCGCCCGGACGAGGATATCCGGCGGGTGTACCATTGGCGCAAGTCAATCCAATACACGCTTGTGTTCATCGGGCTGTTACTGGTTGGCAACATATGGATCAGCAACTTCCAATCCATCACCACCTTTCTCGGACTCTTGTCTGCAGGTATTGCGATTGCGCTGAAGGATATTTTCGTCAACATCGCGGGCTGGGTGTTCATACTTTGGCGGAAGCCCTTTGACGTGGGCGACCGGATCCAAATCGGCGATTACAAGGGCGATGTGGTGGATTTGAGGCTGTTCCAGTTCAGCCTGCTGGAAGTGGGCAATTGGGTGGATGCAGAGCAAAGCACCGGACGCATCATCCATGTTCCCAATGGCATGGTCTTCTCATTTCCACAGGCCAACTACAGCCAGGGCTTCGAATACATCTGGAACGAGCAGCAACTGTACGTCAGCCTCGATTCGGACCACAAGCGCGCACAGGTGGTCCTGAAGGAAATCATGCACGAGCTGCTTCAGGGGGATTTTAAGCAAATTGAATTGGAGCTGAAAAAGGCCCACAAGGAGCATTTCATCACCTTCAGCCAGTATACGCCGACCGTCTACACCAAGATCCTCGATCGGGGAATTCAACTTTCGCTTCGATACCTGTGTCACCCAAGAAAGCGGCGGTTTTTTGAGCATCAGATTACCGAGGCGATTTTGGACAGGTTCAAGTCGGAGCCGACAATCAAAATCGTGTACCCAATCACATCGGTTATTTTGGAACAGTCGGGCGGGAATAACGGGAAATAAAAAAGCTGCTCCGGTTTTCCGAGACAGCCTGTATTCATTATTTTTTCTAGATCAATCCTTCTTCTTCAAATCACCCCGCTTGATGGATTGGATAAATTTGGACCAAGCGAATGGATCCATAAGGGTAAAGGGCCTTGGCCCATAGCGATCTTGGATCTGCAGAATCTGTCCCTGCTGGAAATAGCGCCAGTTTTCATTGGCCGAGGCCGGCATTTCCCCTGCCCATCGGAGTAGTGTTTCGGGACTCATGTTGCCACGGGAGTCGATGGTCATCGGCGCCTCATAGTTCATGGCCAATACTTGCCGCTTGAATTCGTCCTCTGTGGGATATGGCATGACCTCGATCTCGGCAAGTGAAATCTCATCCACCTGCATGGTCAATATCAAGCTGATTTTGTCATCCTCTACATTGTTGGGCACTTTGAAGGTCTGCCTTTTCAAGCCGATAAAGCTGAATACCACAGAATCCCCCTCCAGCACCGGCATCGAGAAATAACCGTAGCGTCCCGAACTGGTGCCCCGTCCTTTTTTTGGCACATAAATGTTGACCCCGGGGACGGCATCGGTGCTGTCTGAGTTGAGGATGATACCGGACAATTGGATCACTTTGCGCTCCCGGTCTTGGGCATTGGCTTGGAAAGCACCCAAAAAGAGCATTCCGAGAAGGATTGTGGAAAGGCAATATGGTACTGATAATTTCAAAGCTGAATCGATTTGGGCCCTTGATAGAAACGTCCTATTCCAACAATGGATGTCCTATTTTGGCCTAATATTAGTCTATTTTGGCGTGAATTGCTTCATTTGCCGTACCTTTCTTTCGTTAAATTTGCTAAATGCGCCTCAAAAACATCAGCTTGAACTATGGGATGCGGATTTTCAAGGCTTTGTCTGAAGAGCCCCGCGTGAGAATCCTGCACCTCCTGCTCCAAAACAAGGAACTCAGTATCTCCGACCTGGAGCATATCCTCGATTTTACCCAGACCAAAACCAGTCGGCACCTCATTTACCTCAAAAATGCCGGATTGCTCGGCAGCAGGCGTGTGGATCAGTGGATCTTTTATTACATCTTGGACGAGGCACAGGAAATCATCCAGCAGATTTTCAAGTTTATCCAGAAGGACCCAAACCTTATCCGGGATCAGGAGGTTTTTGTGATACTTCAGTCCAACCGGGAACTTGCCAAAAACAAGATCGAAAACAACCCCTACAGAAAGTAAATTCTCTTGAAAAAATACACCCACCTCTTCTTTGACCTGGACCACACCTTGTGGGATTATGACCGCAACGTGCAGGAATCCCTGTCCGAATTGTTTGTCCAACACAGCCTGACCAATGCCGGCATCCCCGATGTGGATTCTTTCATCAAGTCCTTTTATGCGGTCAACTTCAAGCTTTGGGCACTCTATGACGTAGGGAAAATCAGCAAAGAAGGCCTGCGTGAGACGCGTTTCAAATTGATTTTCGAGCATGCAGGTGCCAATCCCGAGATAGTATCACGCGATTTGGAAGATGACTTCATGTCCCGCACTTCTTCCAAACCACATGTATTGCCCTACACAAAGGAAGTCTTGGCATATCTCAGGCCGCACTATGGCTTGCACATCATTTCCAATGGCTTCAACGAAAGCCAATTCAAGAAAATGGAGGCCTCCGGACTGACACCCTTTTTTGATCTCGTGGTCACTTCAGAGACCACAGGTCATAAAAAACCCGATCCGCGTATTTTCCAATATGCCATGGAACAGCTGCGCACTGTGCATACAGACTGTATCATGATTGGTGACAATCCCAATTCCGATATCCTTGGCGCCATCCGCGCCCAGATCGACAACGTCTATTTTGACCCGCACTTCAAAGGCATAGAACATACACCAACCTATACCATTCGGCATTTGAAGGAATTGGAAAGTTTTCTCTGAATAATTTCGGTTTCAGGATAAATCGCTATATTCGCAGATAAATTAGTTTGAATGCACAAGTTTATCGTCCTACAGGTGTTCGCATTGGTACTATGCGTGGGTGCCAACAAGTGCTTCGCACAGGAATACGAAATCTCAGTTTCACCGGGCATCATCTCGCCACTTGATTTTTGGTACTACAAGGAGGGAAAAGTCGGTCCTCACCTCGGCCTATCGTTTACTTACTTGAATCCGAAAAAGGTTTTTGTATCGTCCAACATCTCCAAGGGCAGATTTAGCTACAATCCCGCGCTGAGCGAGTTGGCTATAAACGGGCAGGCCTTTGGTCCCGAAAGCTCACAGGTCGATGTCTATTTTTTCTATTTGGGAATAGGAAAAGCATTCGCAATAAAAGAAAACCTCGAGTGGTCGGTCAATTCCGGCTTTGGTTTCTATCTTGAAAATCGGCTCGCGTTCAACACCACCGATCCGAACGGAATGGAAAAAAGAGACTTCATGAGAGACGCTACCTTTCCCATCCAGACCGAAATCAAAAAGGAAATCTATCCCAAATTCTGGTTAGGACTCAAAACAGGCGTATTCCTAACGCCATTTTATACATTCGGGGGATTTCACGTAGGTCCGACGCTTTCCTTTAGACTTTGATAATGAGCACTATAAAAATTACTCTCCTTACCGCCGTTTTGCTCATTTACTCAGATTTGGTTTTTGGGCAAAAGGCAGAATTGGGATTTTCTCTGGGTTTCTATGGTGCGCCCAGCGAACGATTGTTCGAAAATCCACAAACCGGCGCCAGTGTCAATCTTGGCCTTTTCTACCGATTTCACGAAGACTGGACAATTGGATCCAGTATCAATATTTCCAATTTCGACTACTTTCGGCTTTCTGCGATCGGTACCCCGATTATCGGTACAGACTTGCCCCTCGATGGTTCAGTCCAATCAGATCATATTTCCTTCATTGTAAACAGGCGTTTTGAACTGTCTTGGGGCGGCATGGTAGCAGAAGGCGGTTTTGGAATGGGTGCTTTGGTGGAGAAAAACTTCTTTTATGTTCCGATTTCATTTGATGAGGAAACTGGTTTCTACCGGGGATTCAGCGGAGAGCGATCAACGACGGTAAATCTCCACGTCCCCCTGAGAATGTCGATTTTCAAACCTTTTGGCGAAAAAGGATCGATCGGCTTGGAAGGTTACATGTTTGTAGATCCGAAAGGATTTGTCCGGGGCATGTATTTTGGTCCGCGCATCGCATTTGGAATCTAGCAAAAGCAGGATAGCATCGAAAGCAGTGCCCCACTTTTTAACCTAACAATCGAAAGCCTTCACATTCCAATTACCCTTCGTGATGAAAGTCCGGCAAATTAAATGGACGAAATCTTATATTTGCCTACCAAAAAATATAAACTCAAATAGATATGCTGAAAGGATTTTTCAATGTACCTACTCCGCAAAACGAGCCGGTAAAGGGCTATGCGCCGGGTTCCCCCGAGAGAAAAGAGCTTCAAAACATGCTCAAGACACTCCGCTCACAAGTCATTGACGTACCGATGTACATTGGCAGTGAGGAAGTGCGGACCGGGCACAAAAAACCCATGTCGCCTCCACACGACCATCAGCATATCCTGGGGTACTTTCACGAGGGCGACGCATCCCATGTCGAGCAGGCCATCAATGCCGCCCTTGGGGCCAAGCATGCCTGGGAATCCATGGAATGGGAACAGCGTGCCGCGATATTCCTGAAAGCAGCCGACCTCTTGGCTGGACCCTATCGCGCAAAAATCAACGCCGCCACCATGCTCGGCCAATCCAAAAACGCCTTCCAAGCTGAAATCGACTCCGCCTGCGAAATCATCGACTTCCTGCGCTTCAATGTCAAGTACATGGCCGAAATCTACGCCCAACAGCCACCCGTATCCGGGAACGGGGTTTGGAATAGACTGGAGCAAAGGCCTTTGGAAGGGTTTGTTTTTGCTTTGACACCGTTCAACTTTACCGCCATCGCCGGAAATCTCCCCACATCCGCCGCGATGATGGGCAACACGGTCGTTTGGAAACCAGCCTACACCCAAATCTACTCAGCAAACGTCCTGATGCAGGTATTCAGGGAAGCCGGCGTACCGGACGGCGTAATCAACTTGGTCTATGTGGACGGTCCGACGGCCGGTAACATCATTTTCAACCATCCTGATTTCGCGGGAATCCACTTTACGGGCTCCACGGGCGTATTTCAGCATATCTGGAAAACGATTGGCGAAAACATCTACAAATACAAGTCTTACCCAAGAATCGTAGGCGAAACGGGCGGAAAGGATTTCGTCATTGCCCACAAGTCCGCCAATCCAAAAGCCGTGGCGGTTGGCTTGTCTCGAGGTGCATTTGAGTTCCAGGGCCAAAAATGCTCCGCAGCATCGAGGGCGTATATCCCCTCCAACCTTTGGGAAGATGTGAAAAAATACCTCTTGGAAGACCTTGCTTCCATGAAAATGGGCGGCACGGAAGATTTCACCAACTTCATCAATGCCGTGATCGACGAGAAAGCTTTTGACAAAATCGCCAAATACATCGACAACGCGAAGAAATCCGAAGGCGTGGAAATCATAGCCGGCGGCACCTATGACAAGTCAAAAGGCTACTTCATCGCGCCGACCGTCATCCTGACCAAAGATCCGATGTACACCACGATGTGCGAGGAGATATTCGGGCCAGTGCTGACAATCTATGTCTACCATGCTGAGCACTTTGAGGAGGCCTTGGAACTGGTGGACCAGACTTCCCCCTATGCTTTGACAGGTGCGGTGTTTTCGCAGGACCGCTATGCCATAGAGCTTGCAACCAAAAAACTCCGAAACGCCGCCGGCAACTTCTACATCAACGACAAGCCAACAGGCGCCGTCGTCGGGCAACAGCCATTTGGCGGAGCAAGGGCTTCGGGCACCAACGACAAAGCCGGATCGATGATCAACCTGCTACGCTGGGTATCGCCAAGGACCATCAAGGAAACTTTCGTGTCGCCGGTGGATTACAGGTATCCATTCTTGGGGGAGGATTGAGGATAGAAGCGAGAGACAAGAAGCAAGAAGCGAGAGACAAGATTCAAGAATTGCAGAACCTTTGGGGTTTTTATAACCCCGAAGGTTTCTTCTTTTTGCGGATGCCCCTTTGACGAAAAAAAGAAGGCGGCGATTTTGTGAACCTTCCTATTATTCACACCCCCCTGAGTGAAGTTCAGGCTGTCAGTGATGGCTGGGTGAATCTCACCCTGAATTTAGTATAGACTTTCGGTGGTGGCTGGGTGGATCCCGATATTCATCGTGGATGCAATTCCATCCTATTATCAACACCAATTTGAAATTGGAATGGCAATCAAATGTACCGCATTGGAATATAGTTTGAGATCAGGTGAATTACAAATTCAATGAAATATGAAGGCGTAATTGCATCCTCGATAGCCATCGGGATACGCCTAGCGCCTACACCATTCTTAGCTCACGTGGGGCCGGTACCTTCTAGTATTGCACATCCACTACCTACGATCCCAGCACGCTGTAAAGTGAAGCGAGATAGGTCCAACGCCCATCCCTAAAGCGATAAACCGGCATGGATTCAAAAGAAGAGTTTCTACTGACGTGCCAAAAATACAAAATCGCAATTGTTCCGTCTTTGGAATACAACGGCATTGAAATTTGCAAAAAATCCCGTCTGGCGTGTTTATTTTTTGGGAAATCAATCAAACTGGCACACTTTATTTTAGTACCATCCCAGCCTGCTTGGGACACAGTTTCAACTTGTTGAATAAAGTAGCTAATCTCGTTTTCATTTATAATTTTCATTTCTACCAACTGGTACAGCATTGAATCGTTCAAAATATCCATCTTAATGGGTACTTTGACAACTTTGCTTTTCTTCAAACAATCTATAGTACCATGCAAAGCAATATTAATAACCTCGTAATTTTTTTCATGAAAATGCTCTCGCGAGTCCTCCTGACAAAAAACACGTGATGAACAGGCCATGATAAAGAAAATGTAAATAAGGATTTTCATAGTCATTTATCCCCTCCTGAGCTTAGTATAGACTTTCGGTGGTGGCTGGGTGGATCCCGATATTCATCGTGGATGCAATTCCACCCTATTATTAACACCAATTTGTAATTGGAATAGCCATTTAATGTACCACAGCGGAATATAGTTTGAGGCCAGGTGAATTACAAATTCAATGAAATATGAAGGCTTAATTGCAAACGCCCAGCGCCAACGCCATTCTACGACCAGACCGGGGTAGTACCTACGCGTATTGCCACCGCCAAATGCCACCGAGGGCGGGGATCAACGCTTTACTCTTCATATATCTTTGATTTAACGAGGTCCAATAGCCTTGAATCATCTTCAAAAGACCTTCCATTGTATACTACCCCAAAAAATTCTCCAAGACAAAGTGTATCCGTATTGTCAGCGTAATCGATAAGGATCTTTATCCTGACATCAATTGGTTGGTAAACTCTTTTTTCCTTTAGGTTTTCCAATTCATTCTCAAATGTCTTTAGAAATGTTTGATCTACTATTTGTTTCCTTTTCGAATAGTCCAACATTCGGTCAATTGATCTGCAATCCACTGGCAACATTACAGTAGTGAATGGTTGGATGAACGTTACCCTAAGTTTAACAGCTTCCTTGAATTCATTTTTGCAGGATAAGCAAGTAAAGATGGATAAAACAAATAGAGAACGGGTGAGCATAAATATTTTTCTGATCATTGGAAATTGTTGTTTATTTCTTTGCGGAGCTTGTCTAATCTTGTGTGAAAAAAAAAGTTTTAACTATATCTTTCCTATTTGACGTCACGCCAGTTGTAATTATGCTAGTTCCGCAATGGCATGTTCTAGTAACACCGTTTCTAGAATTTTCCCGCCTAGGCGTAGTATAGACTTTCGGTGGTGGCTGGGTGGATCCCGATATTCATCGTGGATGCAATTCCACCCTATTATTAACACCAATTTGTAATTGGAAAAGCTATTTAATGCACCGCATTGGAATATAGTTTGAGATCAGGTGAATTACAAATTCCACTAAAAAAAGGTGCAGACGCCATCTCGGTAGCATTCGGGATACCCTTAGCGTCCAGGCCACATTCTATCTAAATGGAGGAATATGTCCGCATAAAGTTGGATTACAGGCTTCCGGCAGCGCAATTGGCTTGACCTTAGTCGCTCTTCAAGCTCTTCACGGGATTCGCCAAGGCTGCTTTTACGGATTGGAAACTTACCGTCAGCCAGGCGATGATGAGGACAGAGAGCCCTGCCACAAGGATAACGCCCAGTCCGACATTTACCCGATAGGCAAATCCCTGCAGCCACCATTTCTCCATGACCACCCAGGCCACGGGGACCGCAAGGACAAAGGCCAAGAGGATCATTTTGGTAAAATCCTTGGACAGCATCATCACGACCCCGCTCACCGAAGCGCCCAAAACTTTCCTGACACCGATTTCCTTGGTGCGCAGGCTGGTGATATAAGCCGACAATGCAAACAGCCCGATACAGGACACAAAGATGGCCAATCCCGAGAAAATCGAGAATATCCGCCCTGTTTGCTGTTCCTGTTGGTAAAGACTGTTAAGCCGATCGTCGAGGAAGGAATACCTGAATGCCTGACTGGGGTCGATTTCCTTCCACTTCCTCTCGATGGCATCAATAGCGGCTTGGGTTTCATTGGGTTTGATCCGAGCGAGGACGTACTGCCCGCCAACATCCTGTCCAAAGCTTTCGACATTTTGCAGCACCAAAGGTGTAATCTCATCCCGGAGCGAGATAAAGTTGAAATCCTTGACAACGCCGATCACAGTTCGCCAAATCGTCACCGGACCATCCGGCCCATTTTGCACCTCGGACAATTTTGCGCCAATCGGATCCCCGATATCCAGCAATTTCACCGCCGTTTCGTTGAGAATGAGGTAAAGTGAGTCTTGGGAATCCTCCGAAAATGATCTGCCCGCTAGAATTTCCAAACCCAAAGTCTCGATGCCTCCATCCGCAATGACCATCGATTTGACTGTCAATAGCTCGCTTGCCCCCTCGGGCTGGTACATTACGCCAAAAAACGAGGCTTCATCCCCTGGTGCCGCAAAGGAGTACGCCGCGCTCTGCACTTCGGGCATTTGGCGGACTTCCTCCACAAAGGTCTTGAGATTTTGGGGTCCATAGCTGAATCCCCGCTCGACCATCAGCACATGCTCCTTGTCAAAACCTAGGGAAATGTTCTGCATGTGGGCCATTTGGTTGCGGATAACCAAAGTGCCGATGATTAGGATAATAGAAATCCAGAATTGGAACACGACAAGCCCATTTCTGATCCATTGGCCTTTGTGGGAAGAGGTGAATTTTCCTTTCATGACCTCTGTCGGCTTGAAAGAAGAAAGCACCATCGCCGGATACAATCCCGCCAACGTTCCGACAATCAGGATAACCCCGATGGCTAAACCCAAGGCGGCAAATGAGAATGGAAGCTCGATTTGCCTTTCAGTGAGGTCGTTGAAAAATGGCAAGGCGAATTGGGCGAAAGCTACTGCGAGAAATACGCCAAATGCACTGAGGATGATGGCCTCAGATAAAAACTGCGTCATCAATTGGCCGCGCAAAGAGCCCATTACTTTACGAATGCCAACTTCCTTCGCCCGCTCTGCGGACTTGGCGGTGGAGAGATTCATAAAATTGACACAGGCAATTCCCAAGATCAAAACGGCCACGGCGATTAGAATGTAGATGGAATTGATATTGCCACCGGGCTTCAATTGGGCTTCGATATAGGTCGGGAATAGATGGATGTCGGTCAGCGGCTGTAGAAAATACCGGTAACCGTTTCCGGCATTTCTGTAATCCTCCCAGGATTTACCCAATTCCCGCTCAATCTGACCGGCGGCGTATTTGTCTACGAGTTGGGGGATTTTAGCTTCAAGAGTTTGCGGGTCCACACCTTCCCGAAGTTTGAAAAAGGTATAGGCCGAAAAACCCGTGAAATTTTCCTGCTGCAAAAAGGGCAGCCCCGTATTGGAAATCACGGCACTGAAATCAAAATGGGAATTGCTAGGCAAATCCCGCATCAGGGCGACCACCGTCAGTTCAATATCAGCCCCACCGCCCAGCTTGACGGTCTTTCCGATCGGATTTGCTTCTCCAAAGTACCTTTTGGCAAAATCCTCCGTCACCACCATTTCATTTGCTTTTGTAAAAAGCCTGTCGGATTTACCCTCTACAAACTCAAAATCGAAAATCCTGAAAAACGTGCTGTCAGCGGTCAGGACCATCTTCTCGTCAAACTTCACTTCATCGCCCTTGGCATCGATATGTTTCAACTCAACGTCGGGGAATCGTGTGGCAAGGGTTACTTCCTCGATTTCGTCATATGATTCCTTTGCCACCTTAGCAAAGGAATGCGGCACAATCGCGTAATAGGTACTGTGTTTTGGATATATGCGCTCCAAAGACATGCGATAGATCCTGTCGTGGTCCCTGAAGAACTTGTCGTAGGAAAACTCATGCTGGATGAAAAGTACGATCAGTATACAACTCGCAATTCCTACTGCCAACCCAAGGATGTTGATAGTGGTGTAAACCTTTTGCTTCAGAAGGTTTCTGAACGCTATTCTGAATTGGTTTTGGATCATGGCCGGGGAGGTGATTGTTAATGGTTATTGGGTTATTGGGAAATAGTCCATAGCTGCAGCTCTTGCTTCTTGTGTCTTGTGTCTTAAGTGTCTCAAATCTCACGTCTCATATCTCCAATCTCCCGTCTCCTTTCCATAAATGTGATCGGCACAAACTTGTCCGTCGGCGCACCGATATAGTACAGCGTCCAATTGGGATCATGCTTGGCTAGCATTTCCGAAATGCAGTCAGCACGGTGTCCATTTGGATTTTGGCATTCATCCCAAAAAAACAATTCCACTTTGTAATGAAGGGATTGCTTTTGGTTGTTGATCGTCACCTCGATGTTGATGTCCTGTTTTCCTGTGCCGGTCGGGATGGGTATAGCGATGTGTGTCATGGGAGTGGGGGTTAGAGGTTATTTGTTATTGAGTTATTGGGTTATTGGTTAAATGGTTAAGTCCACAGTCGATAGTCCATAGTCCACAGCCGCGGCTCTTGGTTATTGGCTCTTGGTTCTTGTTTCTTGTTTCTTGTTTCTTGTCTCATTTTCAGGCCGTACTTCGTACTTGGTACTTGGTTCCTCCTCTGAATCTACCAATTTCAATTCATCACCCCCTTGTCACTCGCTTCTCAAGTTCTTCACGGGATTCAGCCAAGAGGCCTTGACGGTTTGTGAGCTCACGATAACCACAGAGAAAACCAGCCCAACCCCAACAGCCAGGAGGAAAACCCCAAGTCCGAGATTGGTTTTCACAGCAAAATCATTGAGCCATTCCCGCATCAGGTAATAGCTCGCCGGAAGGGCCGCTAAGATGCCAATCATGGTGATTTTCAGGAAATCCTTGTTGAACAGCATGGATATTTCCAAAGTCGTAGCTCCCAAGACTTTCCGGATACCAATTTCCTTGATTCTACTACTAATCGCCAAGGACGCCATGGCAAACAGTCCCATCCCCGCGATAATTACCGCGATCAATGCCGCAGCCGAGACCAATGCCCTGAGACTTTGATCCTTGGTGTATTGGTTGGCAATGTTATCCTCCAAGAAGCTGTAGTTGAAGGGATCGGTGCCGTAGATATCCTGCCACTTGGCGCGCAATTTCCCCACGGTCTCCTGCATATCATTGGATTGGATTTTTACAAAAATCTTCGGCACCATATTCTCGGACATCCACAGCGAATGGACTCCAGGGAAAATATGCCCATGGTGCAGCACCAAGATCCCTGGCTCAACTTTCCTATACAAGCTCTCGTAGTGAAAATCCTTCACCATGCCTACCGCCTTGTTTTCTGGGAATCCTCGTTTGCTTTCCAGAGAATTGCCGACCACATCGTCCCAACCCAAGGCGGATTTCATCGCCTCATTGATGATTATACCCGTCGACTTGTCCGCTGGAATATTGGCTGAAAAATTCCTCCCCTCGATCAATTCCAATCCAAAAAGCGGCAAAAACTCTTCGTCGACAATGTTGATCTTGAATTCAATTTCCTTGCCATCGGGACTTTCGTAGCCAGCATTGAACCAAGTATTGTCCCCAAAAATCGCCGTGGCCACGCTGACGTTTTCGACCTCGGGCATCTTGATAAGTTCATTTTTGAAGGTCTGCCCATACTCGAAGCCCTTGTCGATCAATTGCCCCAACCCTTGCGCGGCCGGCGGCGGGACGTTGATCTGCAAAATCGCCGTCCGGTTGATTCCCAATTCATGATCCTCGATCGTCTTCATCTGCTTGTACATGATCAGGGTACAAGTGATCAGGAAAATCGAAATAAAAAACTGAAATCCCAGCAGGGACAACCTGAGGCCCTGCTTCCCAAACTTGACACTCAAATTGGACTTCAGGACTTGTATAGGCCGAAAAGAAGCCAAAAACACAGCAGGATAGGATCCCGCAACCAGCGCGATCAACACGCCAAAAACCAATATCAATAATACCTGTCCGCCGGAAAGAGAAATCGCCATGCGGGTTTCCATCAGTTGATTAAAAGTGGGTAGAAACACACGGGCCAAGCCGAGTCCAAGACCCAAGGAGAACAGCGTCATCAGGATGGATTCGGCCATGAATTGCCCAAACAACTGGTCGGTTCCGGCTCCCATGGTTTTCCGAACTCCGACTTCCTTAGCCCTTGATGAAGAATTTCCAATCGCCATTGTAGTGAAATTGATACAGGCAATCAGGATGATGAGTACCGCAATTCCCCCCAAAATCCACAGGATCCGCGGATTCATATTGGCCGCGGTTCCGGTTTCTTCGGAAAAATACACATCCGCCAAAGGCTGGAGGGCGAAATTGTAATCAATAGGCTCCTCCCGATTTTGGAACAAACCGTGGATATACTGCTGCATGGATTTCTCAAATCCAGCTGCATTTTCAGGATTCTTGACCATCACGTACGCATCCCCAAAAGCCATATACCAATGGTCCCTTTGCTCCTGCGTGTAAAGCAAGTCTGCATTGTCGTCCAGCATCAAAATCTCAAACGTCAAGCTGGAGTTGGCAGGCACGTCCTCCATTACACCCAAGACCTGGTAAGAAATAAATTCTTCAGCAGGTCTGATAAGCAGGGACTTACCCACCGGATTCGTGTCTCCAAAATATTTCTTGGCAGTACTTTCGGTCAATACAATATCAAACCGATTTTCGGAAGTTTTCGGCGCTTGCCCCTGCACCATTTTGAAGCTGAACATCTCGAAAAAACCGGGACTCACCATCATGATGTCTTGGTTGAATCCCTCGCCGTCCTCGACTTTCGCCAGGAAATTTTGGGGGAGAATATTGGTAAAAACCATCTCCTGCGCAAAATTCCCCTCCAATACGGGCTTCAACGCCAAGGGCAAACTCGGCGTCCGAAACACCTGATCTCCTTCTTGACGGGTATTCAATATCCGATATATTGCATCTCCATTTGTATGGAAATTGTCAAAGTTCAATTGTAGCTGGATGTAGAAAAACAGCATGATCGAGGCTGCCACACCCACGGTAAGTCCGAGGAGATTGATCCCCGTGTAGGTCTTGTTTTTCAGAAGGTTTCTAAATCCTATTTTGAAATAGTTCTTCCACATGGAGTTGGTAGTTTAAGTGGTTTATGTGATGGCCTAAGGCCCAATTTTTTATTCATTCTTTAAATAGTCCACCGGATTGCTAGCCGCTGTCTTAAAGGACTGATAACTAACCGTAAGCCAAGCTATTACGACTGAAATCAGTCCTGCGAGCATGATCAGCAAAAGGTCAATTTCAATGCGGTAGGCGAAGTTGGAAAGCCAGTAATTTGACATAAGGTAATAGGTCAATGGCCCCGAAATCACAAAAGCGAGCAAGACCAGTATCGTGAAATCCTTGCTCAGGATCGTGACCAAATGCGCCACCGTAGCCCCCATGGCCTTGCGAATGCTGATTTCCTTGGATCGCTGCTCCGTGGTGTAGGCTGCCAAGCCAAACAATCCCAAGCAAGCAATACTGATCGCGAGGACGGTAAAAACCAGAATGATATTTCCCATCTTTTGCTCGGACTGGAACAGGGAATTGTAATTGGCATCGATGAAGGAATACTCAAAAGCGGCACCATTGGAGTGCTTTTTCCAGATGGTCTCCAGAAGTTGAAGGCTTTCCTGCACATTTCCGGCTGCAAGTCTGATGGCGAGTTCGTTGTTTGGTTCGGGACCGAGGATCATGACCAAAGGCCTAACCTGCGTACGGAGACTTTCATAATTGAAATCCTTGATCACACCGATGAGGGTTTTCTCGGTCATGCCATCGGTATCGGGCCAAAAACTGGAAATACGCTGCGTGCCGTCGATCTCGCCAAAACCCATCATGTTATAGGCGGTTTCGTTCAATATCACCGCTGCTGTATCGCTGGGAAAATCCTTGGAAAAAAACCGGCCTTTCACCATTTCGAAGCCCATGGTCTCCAGGTTGTCGTGGTCGGTGAAATAGAGATTGCAGAGGAAATCCTGGTTGTTTTGCATGGTTTTGAAAACCGTAGACCAATCGATATTGGGCGGGAGGTCGTTGGCATAACTGGCCGAAACAAAAGCCGATTGGGACAAAAGCTCATTCTTAAATGCTTGTCCATTTTGACCCAAGGAACGGGTATGCAGCAGGTTGATCACGTTCTCCTTATCGAATCCCAGATTTTTATCCTGCATGTACCGCAACTGCTTGTAGACAACCATGCTGCTGATGATCAGGGAAATGGAGATCAAAAACTGAAATACGACCAAGCCATTCCTGAAATGCGAACGTTTGGCGCCGCTTCGAATCTTCCCCTTCAGCACCATAGCAGGTGAGAATGAGGTCAGGTAGAATGCCGGATAGGAACCCGCCAACACGCCAACCAATACGGCAAACACCAGCAAGCCGACAATCACCAAGGGATCCGTGAATATTCCCAATCCCAAATCCTTTCCGGAAAGCGTATTAAATGGACGAAGGGCGAGCAGGATAAGGAAAAAGGCGATGAAAATCGAAATCAAGCTATAAATGACCGACTCCGACAAAAACTGTAAGACCAGCCTGTTTTTCTGAGCCCCGATCGACTTCCTGACCCCGACCTCTTTGGCACGATTGGCAGATCGTGCGGTGGACAGGTTCATGAAATTGATGCAGGCGATGAATATGATGAATAAGGCAATCGCTCCGAAAATGTAGAGGTATTGGATCTTACCCCCGGGCTTGATTTCCTCCTGGGTCTCCGAATACAGGTGGATATCATGCAGTCTGCTGAGATAATAACCCAAGCCACTTCCCTGTTCCCTGAGCGCGTCCATTGACAAGCCCAAGAAATTTTCCAATTCGGGGCCGATGTATTTTTCAACAAACTGGTCAAGGGCCGTCTTTACCTTCTCCGGATTTGCATTGGGATAAAGCCTGAAGTAGGTGTATAGGTTGTTGCTCGACCATTGCTCATCCTTCATATACGGCCAACTCTCCCCCGACAGGATCATTCCAAAAACCAAATGCGAATTGTGCGGAGGATCTGCGGCGATGCCGGAAACGACTGTCTCCCGCTTGTCCGAGCCGCGGAGGATGATTTTTCCGATCGGGTTTTCATCACCAAAATACTTTTGGGCAGCCGTTTCAGTCAAGACCACTTTGTTGGTGCCTTCCAAGGCTGTTTTCGGATCACCTTCCAGTAGTTTGAAGCTGAAAAAATCGAAGAAATTGGGATCCGCCACGAGCATATAGGGCTCCGTGAAAGTTTTTTCACCATGTTGGATAGGCATTGTTCGGAACATACCCAGCCTGATCACTTCCTCCACCTCGGGTACCTCTTCCTTAAGGGCGGCGGCCATGGGTGCAGGCGTGAAGCCCATATTGAAATCATTGCCATTCATGCTGCCGGCCATATTTACCCGGTAGATACGTTCGCCATCCTTGTGGAACTTATCATAGCTCAACTCATCGACCACATAGATGATGATCAAAATACTGGCAGCCATCCCTAGGCTCAAGCCGAGGATGTTGATTGCGGAATAGGCCTTCTGTCGGCTCATTATCCGCCAAGCGGTAAGGAAATAGTTTTTTAACATGTTAGCGGTTGGTAGTTGGTTAGTTAATTATCAATTCACCATGGTAATAGATACTGTGTTGGTTATTGAGTTATTGAGTTTTTGGTTATTGTTTACTCATTATTCGTTATTCGTTATTAAGTTATTCGGTCCTCGAGCGCCGTCGCTGGTTGGTCCCCGAGCGAAGCCAAAGGGTTGAATTTGTAGTCGATAGACCATAGTCCATAGCAGCGACACGCAGATTCTGTTGTCTTACGTCTTATGTCTCGTGTCTTATGTCTCATGTCTTGTGTCTCCTGTCTCACCCATACGCCTGACTTCATCTCATTCACTTTTCAGCGCTTGCATCGTATTGGAGTAGTAGGCTTTGATGGCTTGGACAGTTACCAACAGCAGTGTGCCTACTACCGTCCCTAGAACCACCAAGGCAAATGTCCCGAGGGGTAACTTGGTCTGGAACGCAAAGTCCTTCAACCACTTACTGGATAGGTAAGCGACTGTCGGCAGGGCCAAAATG
Source organism: Mariniradius sediminis (assembly GCF_021491425.1). Lineage (NCBI taxonomy): Bacteria > Pseudomonadati > Bacteroidota > Cytophagia > Cytophagales > Cyclobacteriaceae > Mariniradius > Mariniradius sediminis. Next base: position 23,352 of record NZ_JAKEVZ010000025.1, read on the forward strand.
GCTGCAATCACTACAAGAACGATGAAGTCTTTGGAAAGCAAAGCGACAATCTGACCCCCGCCTGCTCCGAGGATTTTGCGGATGCCGAGCTCCTTATTTCTTGTTTGGATCATGTAGGAAACCAAGCCGAGCAAGCCAACGATCGATATCAGGAAAGTCGCAATGGCAAAGAGATTAAACATTTTGGAAAGTATGACTTCGGACCGGTACAGCCTGTCGAAATCTTCATTGAGGAAGAAATACTGGAAATCCTCTTTCCCAAAGAGCGACTCCCATTTTCCTTCTATTTGTTCCAAAAGACCGATCGACTGGGCAGGGTCAAATTTTACAACCATACGATAGGCATATTGCGGCGCCACGTCCATGGCGATGCCGTGGATATTTTGTTGCACGCCCAGTTGGTGGTAATCCTTCACCACCCCAATGACGACTCCCTGCGGAGTGGTGGAAGGGGACACAATTCTCTTTCCCAATGCCTCCTCGGGGGAATTCCAGCCAAAAAGAGCCACAGCTTTTTCATTCAGGATCAAGCCTTCGTCCAAGTCGGTGACCCGATTTGCATCAAAATCCCTCCCGGCGATCAGTTCAAGCCCAAGGGTTTTGATATAATCTTCATCTACTGCCAAATACTCCACCGAAGTGGGGTTTTCCTTTTCCCTGCCTTCGGGGTAGGCTATCTGCCCAATCCAGCCTGGTCGCCCCGGAATGCCGTTGGCGTAGGAAACTTCCTGCACTGCCGTCAATTGCTGCAATTCATTTTTCAAAGCAGCCACTTTAGAGCCCGGTATTCTGTTCGTATTCAGGACAAGAATTTGGTCTTTGTCAAAACCGAGATTTTTTTGCTGCATGAATTGGAGTTGGTCCAACACGACGATCGTACCCATCAGCAGCGATACAGAAATGAAAAACTGCAGCACCACCAAACCCCTTCTCAACTGAAGGCCTGAGGCCGAGGCAGTGAATTTTCCTTTGAGAACTTTTATGGGCTGCATGGCGGACAGTGCGATCGCAGGGTAATAACCAGCCAAAAAGGTGATCAGCATGAGTAGTGCAATCAAGCCGAAAACGACTTCAATGCTCCCCAAAACGGCAAGGGTATAACTCTTATCCAAGAGCTCATTGAATAGCGGCATCAATACGTTTGCCAAGAGCAAGGCGAGGAGAAATGCCAAAAGGGTCAGTACAAATGCTTCTGCCAAAAACTGGATAACCAAGCCGCCCCGAGAGGAACCGACGACCTTCCGCAACCCGACTTCCTTGGCCCTGTCCATGGACCTTGCGGTTGACAGGTTGATGAAATTGATACAGGCAAGCAGTATCGCAAAGGAACAAATCCCTATCACCAGCCAAAGCCGATCCATACTGCCGATATTTCCGAGGCCATTACCGCTTTCAGACTTAAGGTAAATGTCTCCCAAAGGCTCCAAAAGCAGCTGTACTTCGCTCCCCCAAGACTTATACATATCCCCCATTCTGTCCATGTAGAGGTTTTTTGTCTTCTCGGAAAAAGCCGCCGCATCGGCATCTTCCCGCAAGAGGACATAATTGTGGAGATTGAAGTTGCCCCAACCATCCTCATATTGCATTTGGGTCAGCGCTTCGAGAGTCGCAAATGAAACCAGGAAGTCAAACTGAATATGTGAATTTTGGGGAACGTTCGCGACTACGCCGCTTACGCGTAGCGGAATGCTGTCTTCCAGCATGAGTTCTTGGTTGAGTGCATCCCTCCCTGGGAAAAACTTCTTCGCCAATTCCTCCGACAGCACCACTTGGTAAGGCTCCTGAAGTGCTGATTCGGCGTTTCCTTTTTTCATCCCAAAAGAAAACACCTCCAGCATCTCCTTGCTTGCAAAAAACATCCGGTGGTCGAATCGCTGCCTATCTTGATACAGGTCCATTTGTGGCCAATTGGCGATATAGACCACCTTTTCCACCTCCGGAAAATCAGACTCGAGCACCTTCCCGATCGGCCAGGCATTGGTGCTGTTGTAGCCCTCTTCCCCGGTTTTGATATCTCGAAACAAGGAGTTGACACGGTAGATTCTCTCCCCGTTGACATGAAACCGGTCGAACGAAAGCTCGTCGATGGCGAAAACCAACATGTAAATCCCACCCGTCAGTCCCAAAGCCAAACTGAAAATATTGATCAAAGCGAATCCCTTCCTCTTCCTGAGATTTCGCACGGCCACCTTTAAATAGCTGAGTATTTTCATAACAGGAATTGTCTATTGGACTTTGAAGGTATCCACGGGATTGGTCATGGCAGCTCGGATAGACTGCGAACTCACGGTCATGGCCGCTATCAAAGCTGCCGAAATCCCTGCGGTCAAAAAGATGACCCAGGAAACATGAATGCTGTAGGCGAAATTCTCCAGCCAAATACTCATTCCATACCAAGCAATCGGTACGGCGATCAAAAACCCAAATAACACCAGCTTGAGAAAATCCACGCCCAAGAGTGTCACAATGCTGGCGACGCTGGCACCCATGACTTTGCGGATGCCGATTTCCCGGGTCCGCTGTTCAGCGGCATATGCCGACAAACCAAAAAGCCCCAAAACCGAAATCAGAATGGCCAAGCCCGCGAAGAAGCCAAAAACCTGGGCGACCTTTTCCTCAGACTCATATTGCTGGTCAAAACTGTCCGAGACAAGATAGTAGTCAAAGGGAAGGTCAGGGCGCATTGCCTGCCATTCATCCTGTAGGTAAGATATGGTTTCATCCTTGTTTTCTCCCGAAATCTTGACAGCCACCGAATTGATACGATTGGTTGGAATCAAAAATACAATCGGGCTGATGGGCTGGTGAAGGGATTCAAAATGGAAATCCTTGACCACACCGACGACATATCCCCTTCTATCGCCATACATGAACTGCTTTTGGACCGCTTCTTCCGGATTAGCCCAGCCAATAGCCCGCACTGCCGCCTCATTGAGGATAAATGCCTCCGTGGAATCCGAAGCCAAATTGATGTCAAAATCCCTGCCCGCCACCAAGTCAATCCCAAAAGTCGTCATGAAGCTGTGGCTTACATGGATATCCGAAACCCGCACGTTGATGGGTGTGATCTCACCGTTGACTTCGGCTTGGGTGCCTTGGGAATCCAAAAGCCTACCCGAGGGTACACGACTAGCCACTGCAACTGCCTGAATATTGGGATGCTGGAGGAGCCTGTCCCGCATCATTTCATAATTTTGGGTGAATTCGGGATACGAATTCAATACGACGATATCATCTTTTTCAAATCCCAAGTCCTTGTTCTTCATAAAATCCAGCTGGTCCAACACGACCAAAACCGACACGATCAATACAATGGAGATCGCAAACTGACCTACGACAAGGATGGAGCGGAATTTCTCATGGACGGAACCAATTTTATAGGTCCCTTTCAGCACCTTGACCGGCTGGAATCCTGACAAAAACATCGAAGGGTAACTTCCAGCCAAAATACCAACCAAAACCACCAAACCCACAAATCCTAACAGATATTCGGGGTGTTCGAGAAGATTCAACGACAAAACTTTTCCTGTGAAGTTGCCGAAAGCAGGCAATGCCAGGTAGGCGATTCCGAGGGCTAAAAGCATCGCCATCACCGCCATGATGATCGTCTCGCCCATAAACTGACGCACAAGTAGCTCGCGGTCCGCGCCCAGCACTTTCCGCAATCCAACTTCCAAAGCCCGTTTCGCAGAGCGGGCGGTAGCAAGGTTCATGAAGTTGATGCAGGCGATGAGGAGGATAAAAATCGCGATTGCCCCATAGATGTAGACATATTCAATGCTGCTGTTGGGTTCGATTTCCGAATCCAAATTGGAATGGAGGTGGATATCCGTCAGTGGCCACAGGTAAAGTTTGGTTCCTTTAGACGTTGGAATGCCCTGTGCATTGGCCTGCATATGGCGGTCGATAAAAGCTGGCAGTTCATCTTCCAAAGCCTTTGGGTCGACCCCGTTCTCCAGCAGTAAGTAAGTGCCGAAGCTGTTGCTGCCAAAGTTCATCATCATTTGCTCGTAGCCGCCGTAGAACTGGACAACAGGTTCCATCGAGGCCAAAAAGTCAGCCTTGAAATGTGAATTGTCTGGAAAATCCTCCATTACGCCGCGGACCTGAAGATTGACGGTCGTCGGGCCAATAATCGCCTCCATGCTTTTTCCAACGGGATCCTGATCTCCAAAATACTTCCTTGCCATGGATTCGGTTAAAATCACTCCGTCCGGAAAGGAAAGTGCCTTTTCTCCGTCGCCTGAGACCATTTTCCAGGAGAATACCTCAAATACATTTGGATCCGCAAAAAACAGTCTTGACTCCTCAAAGGTGTTTTGCCCCTCTTTCAGCACTACGTCCACATTGAGGAACCTTACAGCCTCTTTAACCTTGCCTTCAAAATCAGATTGCAGCAAGGGTCCAAAAGGCGGAGCTGCATGGCCCAAATGCAGACTGGTAGCACCGTCTTGGTTGAACCACGCCCTCGAAACACGGTAGATCCGATCGGCTTTTTCGTGGTATTTGTCGTAACTGAGTTCATGCTGGACAAAAAGGCAAATCAAAATACTCGAAGCCATCCCGACCGACAATCCGAGGATATTGATCAGGATGAATGCGGGGCTCTTTTTGAGGTTCCGGATGAAGATTTTGAGGTAGTTGGTGAGCATGGTGGTTTGTTGGTGAGGTGGGTTCGTTGTTCAGTTATTCGTTATTGAGGTATTGGCTATTGAGTTATTGGCTATTGGATAGTTCCGAATGATATTCACTCGGGTTTATACATTTCTCATTCATTTTTTCCCATCCAGTCCGTAGACCCTAGCCACTCAAACATCTTGTGTCTTGCATCTTGTGTCTCATGTCTTGGAACTCGAAGCTACTGATCCTTCAGCGTTTCAGCAGGATTTCGGGCATATACCCTAACGGTTCGGTAACCTATCGTCAAGGCCGCGATGGCGGAAACCAGCATCACGGCAATCAGATAGCTGACTGGAGATATTGCAGTCTGGTACGCAAATCCCGAAAGCCATTCCTTGGAAAACCATAACCAAACCGGAATTGCCAAAAGGGCAGCGACAGCAAGTAGGATAAAGAAATCGGCTGATAGCAATTTCAACACAGCCAGCCTATCGGCACCCAACACCTTTCTGATACTGATTTCCTTTGTTCTTCGCAAGGCAACGTAGGACACCAAACCAAACAACCCCATACAGGCTATCCAAACGGCGATGCCGGAAAACAGACCAAACAGTGCCCCGACCTTTTGCTCTGATTGGTAAAGATTGCTGTAGGCATCGTCGAGAAAACGGTAATTAAAAGGACGTTCAGGAAACATGGTGGTCCATGTCTTGGATATTTCCTCCAAATGCGGCGCAGGATTTCCTGCGGGCAGTTTGATCAGGATCCAATTGGCCTCTGCTGGCTGTATGAATACCGCCAAGGGTCCTACCCGGTGGTGCAGAGAATTAAAATAAAAGTCCTTTACCACACCCTTGATTACGGAACTCACACCATTGAAATTGACCTTTTTGCCGACGCTTTCTTCCGGAGTCCAACCCATCTCGCGTATGGCCGATTCGTTGAACAGTATCGACATTTCGAAGCCTCCTTCATAGGCTGTCGTTTGGTCGATATCGGTTTCCACAAAATCCAGCCCTGCCACCAATTCCAAACCAATCGTCTTGGAAACGTCATGGTCGACACAAAAACCCGTGACCATCAACTCTTTCTGAAAGTCTCCCCCCGGAAGGATGGAGTACCCCGCCTGAATAAAGATCGGCATGGAATTGCTCATCGCGGCGGCACTTGCATGGCCGGTCCTTACCAACTCGGTTTTGAAGGCAGGGATTTTATCCCGCATGTTATAATGGGTTTGGAGCGCTATTACCTGTTCACGATCATAGCCAAGATTCACCGACCGCATGTACTGAAGTTGCTGGGATACTACCAAGGTGGCGATGAGCAATCCCATAGAGATGAAAAACTGGAAAACCACCAGTCCCTTTCTCAGCCAAATCCCTCCCCCAAGCCTCATTTCATTCCCAAGTGCTTTCAGTGGCGTCATTCCTGACAATACCAACGATGGGTAAATTCCCGCCATCAATCCCACCAAAAGCAAAATCGCAATCAAAAAACCAATACCCCATGGCCCGAATAACAGATTCAACTGCATCGGAACCCCAGAAAAATTCTCAAAGACACCCTTGCCCAAGTACAACAACAGAATGCTCAGGGAAATCGAAGATACGCTCAAAATCATGGACTCGGAGACAAATTGCCCAAACAACTGGCCTCGGGCAGCACCAAGAACCTTTCTCAGACCTACTTCTTTATTCCTTTCAGTAGCTTCGGCTGTAGCCAAATTGACATAATTGATCACACCGATCATTACCAGCAATATCGCGATGAGACCGAAGAGATACAGGTTTTTGATATCGTTGGCTGGTTTGATGCCTTTGAGTTGGGAGTCGCCCAGATGGATGCTGCTTACCGGCTGAAAAAAGAACGCCGTGCTGAAATTGTATTCACGCATATCTGAACCCAGATACTTGTCAACCATTTGGCTGATTTTCAATGAAAAAGCCTCTAAGTCGGTTCCTGCACGCAATTTGGCATAGGAGAAAAAATTGGCTGGAGACCATTGCGGTTCTCTTCCAAGGCGGTGGGTTTTGAAGGAAGCAAGGAAATCAAAATCCAGATTGCTGTTGGAAGGAAAATCTTCCATCACTCCAGATACTGTGTATTCGGTACCGTCTACCTTGAGCGTTTTCCCAACCACACCGATGGACTGGTTGAAAAGCCGCTTAGCTGTAGTCTCAGTCACCACAATTTGTTTTGGCTCGGAAAGGGCGATGGCTGACTGACCCTCCAATAGCTTGAAGTCAAACACTTTGAAGAAATTGGCATCTGCAAATGCAAACCTGTTTTCTTCAGTGCTCCCTTCCCCAGCATCGACCAGTACGGAAGAAAAAATTGAGAGGTCAAACACAGTAGTCGCCACCTCCACTTCGGGAAACTCCTCCATCAGGGTCGGTACCAAGCTGGCCGGCGTCGTTCCGACCATTTGTGATTCACCAGCTGAAGAAAACTCCTGGCTGAATTTGTAGATCCGCTCATAGTCCGTATACATACGGTCATAGCTCCATTCATGGTAGATGTAGAGTGAGATCGCAAAAAAACTGCATAAAGCGATCGTCAATCCAAGAATGTTGATCCCCGTGTACAGCTTTCGCTTTGACAGGTTCCTAAAGGAGGTTTTGAAATAGTTTTTCCACATGGATCAGCCAAAGTTTAGGTCAATCGATCAAAAATTGAGAAGAAGGAAGTCATTCAGCATTATCAACACCCAACAGAACTCCCTACCAAAGTTTGATCGCTTTGCATTTGTATTGTTCCAGTTTTATGCCACAGTCAAAATCCCCCTTATTGATCAGGAACGGGGCTTTTTCGATGATGATCGGCAGAAATCACGGACAGTTTTGTTCGTCAGCGGTCAAAATCGGATGATTTAAAAAAACAAGGCCCCCACAAAATGGAGGCCTTGCCTGGCATATCTAAACTAAAATACCTCTGAAAAAAGAACGTTTGCGGCTGTCGAGGCTTAAGCCTGGTGTGAAGGAGAATTAGCCGCAGACTTTCAGAATATCGAAATCTTGGGACTTGTCAGCTAATAGTTGGTTTGATTCACAAAAAGGGCAAATGACATGCATTGCGTCTTTTGAAAAAATTGGGTGCCAAAAGCATACCAAATAACGAAAACACTCATTTCAGGCCAATTTGCTTATATTTCTGTTCGCCAACCGGAATAGGCCGTACAAAATTTGTCCATTTACGAACAAAACCGTGGACAACAAATCATGGTTAAATCCCATGTGCGCCCATTCAACTTTAAACCTCGACTGCCATGCGATATTTGATCATCCTACTGTTAGTTTTTGGATTTGCCCCAAATGCCATTTCACAACAAGGCTCAAATTCGGCTGGCATTTATACCTTCAAGACCCCCGACCGAGACGGAACCGGAAAAGTGTACATGGGTCGCGAAATTTCCAAAGTGATGAACTTCATGGGGATGAGTTGGCTGGAGCGCTCCACTCGCAACCAGGAGGAAAATACCGACTTGGCCATCAAAAAACTCCCGATCAATGAAGCCAGTGTCGTAGCGGATATCGGTGCAGGATCGGGTTTTTACACTTTTCGAATTGCAAAACGGGTCCCAAAAGGGAAAGTATATGCAGTAGAAATCCAAGATTCGGCGATCAAATACCTGAAGGAGAAGAGCAAGGAACTGGGATTTGACAATGTCATCACAGTCAAGGGAAGCGAAAAATCACCCCAATTGCCCGAAAACTCCATAGATCTCGCGATTATGGTCGACGTGTACCACGAACTGCTGTATCCGCATGAAGTCTTGCAGGAAATCAAAAAATCCTTGAAACCCGACGGCAAACTGCTGCTGATTGAGTACCGGGGAGAGGATCCGGAGGTTTACATCAAGCCACTCCACAAGATGACCGTAGCGCAGGTGACCAAGGAACTCACCGCAAATGGCTTCAAAATGGTCCAAAACGGCCAATTCATGAATATCCAGCACTTTTTGGTTTTTGAGAAAGAAGACTAGAATATCGAATTATCAGGCACGCAAAGAAAACCAAGGAGCAGAGAGCGCAAAGGAAAATTGATTTCACTCCAAGACACTAGGACGCCAAGGAAAAGGAAAGCAGAGAATGCAGAAATACTAGCAAAGCACCAATCGCTGCCTACTGAGACTGCTTACTGCCAAAAACTGCCCTACACTATACTTTTGCGTTCTTTGCTCCTTTACCGTCTTTGCGAGAACAAAAAAAAATCACGTCAGCCTCCTGATCACTTCCGCACAATCAGGCCATTTTTCCAGCAATTCCTCGGCGGAATACATCCTGAAATCAGCAAAATCAAAGCCCGGCGCCACGGTGCAAGAGACCAAACAATAAGCCTCTTCGGCATCCACCGTCGACCCAAAAATACTTCCTTCGGGTACCAAGACTTGTGGCCGATTCCCTTCCAGGCCCACCGGACCCACTTTCAATCGCTGATAACCCGATTCGGTAAGCACATGAACCGTTAGCGGACTTCCCTCGTGGTGATACCAGATTTCCTGTCCGGCGATGCTGTGAAACTTGGAAATGTTGTCCGAGGTCAGGAGAAAATAGATGGAAGTCATCAGGTTTCGTCTGCCATTATCGGTGCTGACAGTCAATGCGGACCTGTAGGTCTCTCCATAATACCCGCCCTCGGGATGGGGCCGCAGATTCAATTCCTCAATAAGTTGTTTGACTCGCTCCATGGACTTCAGTTTTTTCCAAAAGTATCCAATTTTCGGCAGCAAGGCTCATGCAGCCTCCGTGCTTCCACTGTGGATAACTTGTGTTTTTGGATCGTTTTGGTGTGGGAAAATTGTGGGGAAATAATGGTGAAAAATATTGCTAAACAGTCATTTACGCAGTAGCTTTGATGATATCAAGTGAGAGATAAAAGGCCAAATGTAAGAGTTTGGGCGAGGGTTGAAAGTTTGGACGGAGATGCGAAGGGAGATTTGTCTGCAATGGCAAGTATCTGAGACGGGAGACCGCAGAAGCATCGAAATCAGGTTGGTAGCCGAAAGGCAAGCAATCCGAAAAACACAAACCTAAGGTCACGCACCCGGGCAACTGGGGGAAAAGCCAAAATAACTGTAGCTTGGCATGGTTTGAGGACCACGGTTTTCAAATGATGAGGGCGGGAAAAATCCGAAAAGGTTTTTCCCGCTTTTTGCTTTTTAGGGGGTGCGGTTATTGATAATTCATCATTTTTTTTAAAAGTCCATAGTTGATAGTCCATAGACCATAGCTGTCTTTCGCTATTCAACATTCAGCCTTCGATATTCAAAATTCAACCAAGAATGTCACCCAACACATTTTTCTCAGACAGCCAAAGTCCCTGGTTCGGGTGTCTTGTTTCTTGTGTCTTGTGTCTTATTTCTCAAATCTCTGTCACGTCCTGAATTTACTTGACACTTTTTTCATTGTTTTTCCTTTGTTTTCAATCCTCTTAAATGCTTCAAAGTCCAAGCGGTGAAACCAGTCAAGGCCGACGCGTAGCGGCGTTCATATAGCCT
>NZ_JAKEVZ010000026.1:0-31508 GCF_021491425.1 Mariniradius sediminis
CTTAAAATAGGCAAAAATTACTACTTAAACAACTGTATATCAATATTTTAAACAATTTGTTAAGCCTTCGGTTACCAAAAACTAAATTAATTTGTATCTTCCGTCAACGAGTTGTGCAACAGGCACATCGGCTACATGCAGGCTGGCGCTTCGGCATTGTCTATACTGACTGACCAACATTTCTTTGGCGGAAAAAACGAAGACCTCACCTTGGCCCGGAAGTTCAATTTCTGCCCCATCCTCCGAAAGGACTTCATCATCGATGAATACCAAATCCTCGAAGCCAAATCCATCGGTGCGGATTGTATCCTGCTTATTGCAGCGGCACTCGAACCAAAAAGGCTGAGTGGATTGGCCGAGTTTGCACATTCGCTTGGGATGGAAGTCCTGATGGAAGTACATGACTTGCCAGAACTTGAGTCTTCCCTCAATCCACACTTGGATTTGGTGGGTGTAAATAACCGCAGCCTCAAGACATTTGATGTTTCATTGGACACTTCGTTTTCGCTCGTGGATCGAATTCCAAATGAATTTGTCAAGATTTCCGAAAGCGGAATTTCCGAGCCCGAAACCTTAGTCCAACTCAAGAATGCTGGTTTTCAAGGGTTTTTGATTGGAGAAAACTTCATGAAAACCAGTCGTCCACAACAGGCCGCGCTCAATTTCATGAATGCCTATCGCAACCTTTTGGCACTACAAAAGGATATTCAGGTACTGCCATGAAGTTGAAGGTCTGTGGCATGCGGGATCCGGACAATATCCGTGATTTGGTGGAAGTGGTCCAGCCAGATTGGATGGGTCTGATCTTCTATCCACCTTCGCCAAGGTTTGTCGAAAATGCGCTTGCTGAATCGATCCGGAACTTCAGGGTGAACAAAGTAGGTGTTTTTGTCAATGCAAGCATGGAGGAGATAAGCGAAAAGGTCGGCTTGTTTGGTTTGGATGCGATCCAATTGCATGGGGATGAAAGTCCTGAATTTGCGAACATGCTGAAGGAAAAAACGGGCAAGTCGGTTTGGAAGGTGTTTTTGGTAGGGGAGGAGATGGATTGGAAAAGGCTTCTGCCCTACCAAAATGTCGTCGATTGCTTCCTTTTCGATACATTTTCCAAAAGCCACGGGGGAAGTGGAAGGACATTCAATTGGGACTTGTTGCTGGATTATCCGTTGTCGACTCCATTTATGCTTAGCGGCGGCTTGGCAATTGAACACGCGGAGGCGATCAAGGATCTTCAGGCCAGAATACCCCAAATGCAGGGAATCGATATCAATTCCAAATTTGAAACCAAACCTGGGGTAAAGGATATTAGCTTAGTACGAAAGTTTTGGGATTATTTAAAGACATAAGACACAAGATTCAAGACTGAGTGCTTTAGGAAGATGAAATTAATGGGCAAAATCTATTCATGTTTCTGACTCCATATTTCCTGCTTCCAGCATAGGTCGTTAAACATAAAATCATGATACAGATAGACGAAAAAGGCTTCTATGGCAAATTTGGTGGAGCCTACATCCCCGAAATGCTGCATCCCAACATCGAGGAACTCAGGGAAAACTGGGAACAGATCGTAGCCTCCCCCGACTTTCAGGAGGAATTTCAGATGCTGCTGCGCGATTTTGTAGGCAGGCCGACGCCTCTGTATTTTGCGTCGAGGCTTTCGGAAAAGCACGGAGCGAAGATTTACCTCAAGCGGGAAGATCTTTGCCATACGGGCGCCCACAAGGTCAACAATACCGTTGGACAGATCATCTTGGCCAAAAAGCTTGGGAAAAAGAGGATCATTGCAGAGACAGGCGCCGGCCAACACGGTGTGGCGACGGCGACCGTGTGTGCACTGATGGGGATGGACTGCACGGTTTACATGGGTGCCTTGGATATCCAACGGCAGCGACCCAACGTGGAGCGGATGAAGATTTTGGGCGCCAAAGTTGTCCCTGCCACTTCCGGCAGCCAAACCCTCAAGGACGCCACCAACGAGGCCATGCGCCAGTGGATCAATAATCCCGTCGACACGCATTACATCATCGGTTCGGTTGTCGGTCCCCATCCTTATCCCGAGATGGTCGCCCGCTTCCAATCGGTAATTTCCCAAGAAATCAAGTCCCAACTTTTGGAAAAAGAAGGAACTCCAAATCCGGATATCGTCATCGCCTGTGTTGGTGGTGGCAGCAATGCGGCGGGGGCATTTTATCACTATTACAACGTGCCGCAGGTAAGGCTTATCGCTGCCGAGGCAGCGGGCTTGGGCATCAATTCGGGAAAATCCGCTGCCACAACGGTCTTGGGTACGCCCGGTGTATTGCATGGGAGCAAGACTTTACTGATGCAGACGGAGGACGGGCAAGTGGTTGAGCCACATTCCATTTCGGCCGGTTTGGATTATCCAGGCATCGGGCCGGTACATGCGCACCTGCATGATATCGGGAGGGCCGAATTTGTGGCTGTGGAGGACGAAGACGCCATGAAGGCAGGCATCGAACTCAGCAGATTGGAAGGCATCATTCCCGCCATCGAAAGTGCCCACGCCATCCATGCCTTGAATATGATCCAATACCAAAAAGACGATGTCATCGTCATCAACCTATCGGGGCGTGGCGACAAGGATTTGGAAACGTATATCAAATGGGGAGGATATTGAAAAGTTCGAATTACGAAGTTTAAAGTACGAGGCAAGAAACATGAGACAAGAGCCTAGAAGCGAGAGACAAGAGCCGAGAATCAAAGAGCCGAGAGAAAGGCGACAAGATCCTTGAATCAAAATTCGCATCTCATTAATTCGATTTCGGTCATTTAACTTTCTTCTTCCGCCATCAGTCCCCGTCTCATTTCTCAAATCCAAATCTCACGTCTAAGCAAATGAACCGAATAGACCAGTTATTTCAGCAAAAAAAACAGCGTGTGCTGTCCATCTATTTTACTGCGGGATTCCCGCATTTGGAAGATACGCTCCCCATCATGGAGGCGATCCAAGCCGCAGGTGCCGATATCATCGAAGTCGGTGTGCCGTATTCTGACCCTATAGCGGATGGACCGACCATTCAGGATAGCAATATGGTTGCCCTGCAAAACGGCATGAGCTTGAAGAAGCTTTTTTCACAATTGGAAAAAATGCGAGAAACGGTTCAAATTCCAGTAATCCTAATGGGATACCTGAATCCGATCATTCAGTTTGGGATAGAGGATTTTTGCAAAAAATGCCAAACCGTCGGCGTAGATGGCCTCATCCTTCCCGACCTTCCGATGCAACAGTATTTGGACGATTACAAGGAAATGTTCGACCAATATGGCTTGCGGAATACCTTCCTGATTTCGCCCCAAACCAGCGCAGCCCGCATTCGTGAGATCGATGAGAAGTCCAATGGATTTATCTACATGGTTTCCAGCCATAGCATCACAGGCGCCAAAGCCGATATCAGTGGAGAGCAGATCGAGTATTTCAACCGGGTAAAATCCATGGAATTGAAAAACCCGCGCTTGATCGGGTTTGGGATTTCTGACAATTCCACATTCAATACTGCCTGCATTTACAGCCACGGTGCGATCATCGGAAGCGCATTTATCAAGACCATCAAAAACAGTCAAAACCTGAGCGCTGATATCATCTCCTATATCCGCTCTGTAATCCAGTAATCCATGATTATCCAACTCAAAGAATCCATTTCTGATAGCCAAAAAGATTCCCTGATTGCAGAGGTCAACAAAATCGGCTACAAAACCACCGAGGTCAAGACCCAATTGGGGGATTATCTTATTGGCATCGGCAAGAAAGATTTTGACATCCGCAAAATCGGACAAATGGAAGGCATCCAAGACATCCATATCGTGTCGGATGAGTACAAGCTTGTTTCCAAAAAATGGAAGGTCAGTCCGACCACCATTGACCTCGGTGACGGGGTTTGTATCAAGGACGGCGACATGGCCATCATCGCAGGACCCTGCTCGATCGAGTCCGAGGACCAAATCAAAAAAGTGATAGCCCACCTACAGGAATCCGGCATCCGCATGATGCGGGGCGGTGTTTTCAAACCAAGGACAAGCCCTTATGCTTTTCGAGGCATGGGCATCGAGGGCTTGAAACTATGGCATGACTTGGCATCGGCCGCGGGGATCAAGATCGTCACCGAAGTGATGCAGGTGTCCCAAATCGAGGAAATGTATCCCTACACCGACGTTTACCAAGTGGGCGCAAGAAATACTCAAAATTTCAACCTTCTGGACGAATTGGGAAAGGTGGACAAAGCCGTAATGATCAAAAGGGGGATTTCGGGGACCATCGAAGAACTGTTGCAGTCCGCTGAATACGTCTTTTCCGGCGGAAATGAAAAACTCATTCTTTGTGAACGGGGAATCCGTACCTACGAACGCGCCAGCCGCAATACCCTCGATCTCAATGCCGTCCCAATCCTCAAAGCCAAATCGCACTTACCCGTGATCGTCGATCCCTCCCATGGCATCGGTATCCGTGAGTATGTGCCCCAAATGGCCTTGGCAGGCGTGATGGCCGGAGCGGATGGCATCATCTACGAAACCCATGAGGTGCCCGAAAAAGCCTATTCCGACGGACAGCAAACCCTTGACTTCGCACAAAGTGCCCGTCTGGCGGACTGGATCCGAAAAACATTCGAGATGCGGAAGGGGTTTGAGTTATTGTAGGGTTAGGAGGTTTGAGTTTGAAAAAGTTGGGAAGTTTTAAGTCTAATGGGTTAATTACCATTGATGCAAATACCAAAACTTGTAACCTTTCAACCTTATAACCTTATAACTCTTTAACCTTTCAACCTTTTGCGCTTTCGCCTATCTTTACACCCAAACCCAAATATGCTTACCATGAATAAACCCAAAGACTGGGTCTTTTCGGACCCGAGATTAAAAGCCATGCGGCAGGACTATGCGGCCTACACGGAGGAGGACTTCAAAGTCTGGAGGATCCTTTTCGAAAGACAGATCGTCAATCTCCCCAAAGCAGCATCAAAAGCTTATCTGGATGGAATCAAAACCATCAATTTCACCGCCGACCGAATCGCTGATTTCGAAGATGTCAACAAAAGGTTGGCAAAGTCCACGGGCTGGGCGATCCAAGTGGTGCCAGGTCTGATTGACGACGACTTGTTTTTCGGGCTGATGAACAACAAGCGCTTTTGCTCCTCGACTTGGTTGCGAAAGATGGAGCAGTTGGATTACCTCGAGGAGCCGGACATGTTCCACGATGCATTTGCACATATGCCCATGCTGACCAATCAGCATTATGTGGATTTCCTCGAAAATCTCAGCGGAATTGCGCTGAAGCATATAGACGATAAATGGGCCATTGAACTGCTGTCGAGAATCTATTGGTTTACAATCGAATTCGGACTGATTCGTGAAGAAGGTGAATTGCGCATTTATGGCGCAGGAATCCTAAGTTCGGCGGGAGAGACCAAGTTCAGTCTTTCCGATACACCTGCCCACCTTCCATATGATGTCAGAAGGATCATGAATACGCCATACTGGAAAGACAAATTTCAGGACAAATACTTCGTCATCGACAGCTATGAGCAATTGTACCGTTCATTGCCGGAGATTGAGGAAGTGCTTGAGGAAATGGTCGCGGAGGCAGCCAAATGAGTCGATAGTCGATAGTCCATGGTCAATAGCTGGATTTTCAAGAAGTTTCAAATAATTGGGGAGTATTTCTTCATCTGTTATCTGTAAATCCATCTCACGTCTCAAATCTCACGTCTCAAATCTCACATCTAGCATGCAGGTAGCAGTCATCAAATACAACGCAGGCAATGTCCAATCGGTCCTTTACGCACTGGAAAGGCTGGGCGTCGACGCTGTCTTGACCGACGACTTTGATACCATCCAAAAGGCAGATAAGGTGATTTTCCCGGGGCAAGGCGAAGCGAGTACGGCCATGCGTTACCTGAAGGAAAAGAAGCTCGACCTCTTGATTCCCCAACTCAGACAGCCCTTTTTTGGTGTTTGCCTGGGGCAGCAGCTCCTTTGCGAATATTCAGAAGAAAACGATACGCCGTGCTTGGGTGTATTTCCGGTCAAGGTGAAGCGCTTCATTCCCGAAAGCCATGAGGAATTCAAAGTGCCTCATGTCGGATGGAACAATCTCTTTGACCTTGGACACCCACTTCTGAACGGATTGGATGAAACGGCATTTGTGTACTATGTCCACAGCTTTTTCTGCGAGCTATCTGATTTTACCATTGCCAAAACCCACTATATCCATGATTTCGCGGCGCTCATGCATCGGGATAATTTCTACGCCATGCAGGCGCATCCAGAGAAGAGTGGGAAAGTGGGGGAACGAATTTTGGAGAATTTCCTTAGGATTGGTGAAAAATAGCTATTGGGTTATTGAGTTAATGGTTGGCTAGCCACCTTTCTAACCCACTTCACAGGTCATCCAACATCGCTCATCAGGCACCTTTCTAGCATTTTCTCATATCTTGTATCTCACATCTCTCGTCTAGACAATGCACATCATCCCAGCCATAGACCTCATCGACGGACAGTGCGTCCGACTCACCCAAGGTGATTATTCCCAAAAAAAAGTATACCATGACAGTCCATTGGAAATGGCCAAGCGCTTCGAGGATGCCGGCATCAAGCGCCTGCATTTGGTCGATTTGGATGGTGCCAAAGCAAAGCGGATTATCAATGGGGCGGTCTTGAGATCGATTGCCTCAGGCACCTCGCTGAAGGTAGACTTCGGAGGGGGTGTGCAATCAGACGATGATATTGCCTTGGCTTTTTCACTTGGGGCGCATCAGGTAACGGGTGGGAGCATCGCAGTGAAGAACCCGGCACTTTTTGATTCTTGGATTAAGCAGTTTGGCGGCGAAAAAATCATCCTAGGCGCAGATGCAAAGGACCGTAAAATCGCCGTATCAGGCTGGCAGGAAACATCCGGTGAGGAAGTGATTTCATTTATCAAAAAATATTTCGCTAAAGGGCTATCCCATGTGATTTGTACCGACGTGGCCAAGGATGGCCTGTTGCAGGGACCTTCGCTCGATTTGTACCGGGATATTTTGTCCGAAATTCCGGGAATCCGGCTGATCGCGTCTGGTGGTGTTTCCGGTGTAACGGACCTGGAGGACTTGCAAAAGATCGGGGTATATGGCGCCATCGTTGGGAAAGCTTACTATGAGGGGAAAATCACTTTGGAACAATTGGCAAGCTTTGAGGCCTGATTTTCTGTGTCGACATTGACACACTAATCCATGCATTGAAACAATTCACGAAATTGGGCAAGATTTCCTAGCGAATCTTTGCTTGCAAATACTTATTCTTTCTAATTTGGTTCGAAGATTTTAACTTCTATAATCCAAAAAATCATGAAAAAAATTCTTTTGTTTTTAGTCTTTGTTGCGGGAGCATTCCAAGCAACAGCCCAATCAGCAACCAGTATCCATTCCAAAGGAATCGAGGGTTGCTATACAGATTATTTAATTGCATTTTCCGAAAGGGGCGCCAATCCGGTAACCGACGGGCAACACGATGTGGTCATCAGCGTCGTTCACCAGGGGAAAAGCGAGTGCTATTTTGGGAAAGCAACGGTAAAGGGAGGTAAGCTTCAACGACCCGTTTTGATCCAAAAAGACGACATGTCTTTCGTTCCGATGAGTTCGATGTTCAGAAGCTTGGATCCCGAGTGGCTCGAAAAACAGGATAAAAACACCTATGACGAGGTGAATGACGGCATGAGTACCGTGTTTTTGACCCAGGATAAATACGAGATTAGGCTGTTTTTCTACACCTTTATCCATCCTAGCCAAAGGGCCAACAGGAAGGCGCCGCCAGCAGATGTATTGTTGAAGAAATAAAAAAAGCCGGGTAACCGGCTTTTTTGTATCTATACCTTTTCGATTTTTTCGTACGAGGCGAGTACCCCACGGACCATCGCTGCCGAAAATCCCTGGTGCTCCATCTCATTGAGGCCGACGATGGTACAGCCTTTGGGTGTGGTGACTTTGTCGATGGCTTCCTCAGGGTGCATGTTCTTTTGGATCATGAGTTCCGCTGCACCTTTCACAGTTTGGTTGACAATCAGGCTGGCAGTCTTGGCGTCAAAGCCTATTTGAATCCCACCTTGTATCATCGCCCGCATAAATCTCAAGACATACGCAATCCCGCAGGCACCGAGGACCGTTGCAGCTTCCATCAGACTTTCATCGATGGTGATGCTGAATCCGATGCTGTTGAACAGTGATTTGACTTGCTTCTCATGGCTTTCATCGCTGTTTCTGCCACAAATGCAGGTGATCGACTCCCGAATATCCGCGGCAATATTGGGCATTGCTCGGAACGCGACAGTTTTTGGGTCGAGAACCTCAAACATTTCGTCCAAAGTAATACCCGTGGCCAAGGAAATGACTACCTGTTTTTTTGGATCCAAGACGGGATTGATTTCCTTCAGAATTGAATTCACGTTGTACGGCTTCACGCCCAAGATCACCAAATCAGATTCCTGGGCTGCCAACGAATTGTCAGAATGTACCCGCACACCTTTGTCCTGAAAGTGCATTAGGCTGGAAGGGTTTCTCTTGGTGACGTGGAGATTTTGTGGAATAAAGTCGGGCTGGTCCAGAAGCCCGTTGACGATCGAAGTGCCGAGATTGCCACAGCCAATGATGGCAATTCTAATATTTTCCCAGTGCATAGCCTTAGGGTTTAATGGTTTGGAACTTAAAGGTAGAAAGGAATGGGCATTTTATTGGTTTTTGGAGAAAATGATTCAAGAGTTTTTTGCCCATAGAATATTTTTTTTATCAAGAAAACTTGACTCAATGTAAAACATACTTTACATTTGGTAAAAATATCTTTACAATTATGAAAACATTCTCACTATTACACGTCCCCATGTTGGACAGGAGATGGAGGAAACTGGCCTTTCTCTTTTTTCCGGTTTCAGTGCTTTTGGTAATTGCGATGGCAATTCTCCGTACAGGTATCGATCCCGACCAAGCTGCGGAGATTATTTACCTGGGCTGGGCCTGTGGTTTGACACTGCTCAATCTGAGCAAGGAGAAAGTCGAGGACGAGATGATCAAGACGTTCCGGCTTCAGGCATTCCATACCGGGTTCTTTTGGTTGATGTGCGGTTTGGTGGCGGTATTGATAGTCAATTACTTCCGGTTCGGAAGCATCCATGCGGAAGCTATATCCGCCGGCATGGTGCTCTTTCTTCTCAATCTCTATGTTTGGGCTGCTTTCGAATACCAAAAGTGGAGGTCCAACGAACAAAATCCATCATAAATCCTAAAATCATGTTGACTAAATTCCTCCTGCCCTATCCGCTGAAGTTTGTGGGTTTGGCGCTTTTCCTGCCATTGGCCCTATTGCTGGTGCTTTCCGGCGTTTATGAGTTTGAATTGTCATGGCTTACTTGGGATGGATTTCGCAAGGAAGGAAATCTCTTCTATGGTTCGGACGAGAATTTTACCTACGAAATCGCCTATGTGGGCACGTTTTTGTCGCTGTTCTTGATAGCTTTTTCGAAAGAAAAAATCGAAGACGAGTACATCCAAAAACTGCGCCTGGACAGCCTGCTGTTGGCTTTTTACCTTTATTCACTGATTTCCATCGTCGGGACCTTGGTGTTTTACAGTTTCGACTATCTGTTGTTTATGGGCTACAATACATTTTCGCTTCAGGTTTTCTTTATTGTTAGGTTTCGCTGGGTGCTGATGAACCAGCAAAAGAACCTTCTCTTGGCTTAATCTCTGAAGGTGATGAAGAATTCCCTTAAGGTGGAACGGGCAAAAAAGGACATGACCCAACAGGACTTGGCCGAACGGATTCAGGTATCCCGTCAGACGGTCAATTCGATCGAGGCGGGTAAATATGTGCCCTCGACCGTTTTGGCCCTAAAGATTGCCAAAGTTTTTGACGTCGGCGTGGAAGAGATTTTCCAATTGGAGGATGGCGACTAGCGTACTTGTGGCAATGTGTGAAAGTTCCGCACTCCAATCGTCGAATTTTCAGTGACATCAAAACAATAAAAGGTTAACTTTGGCCGTCAAAACACAAAAAGCTGTATGCCAAAACTTATCCGTATCACGACAGTCCCCATTTCTTTGAAATTGCTTCTTGCCGGGCAATTGAAATACATGAAAGAGAACGGATGGGATGTCTTGGCTATCAGCGCGGACGGCAAAGAAGTCCGCGACGTGGTCAAAAGGGAGGGTGTAGAACACCGCGTTGTCCCTTTGACAAGGCAGATCACGCCTTGGCAGGATATGATTTGCCTTTGGAAACTTTACAATTTGTTCAAGGAAGAAAAGCCCGACATCGTCCATACACATACCCCCAAGGCAGGACTTTTAGGCATGTGGGCTGCAAAGTTGGCCGGAGTTCCGGTAAGGATTCACACAGTCGCCGGACTGCCGCTAATGGCAGCTGAAAAAAACAAAAAAGGTCTGTTGGTATGGGCGGAAAAAAAGACCTACGCCAACGCTACCCATGTATGGCCAAATTCCCCGGCTTTGAAAGATTTTATTGTCAAAGAGGCATTGTGTGCCGAGGATAAGCTCAGCGTCATTGGCGAAGGTTCTTCCAACGGAGTCGATTTTTCCCGATTCAATCGTGATAATTTGAAGGAAAACCACCTCGTGGCAGCTACGATGCGCATCATGCCCGGAGAAAATGACTTCATCATTCTGGCTGTTGGCAGGCTGGTCAAAGACAAAGGAATCGAGGAATTGGTGACAGCCTTCTTGAACTCAAAGATTGCAGATCGTGCAAAGTTGGTGCTTTTGGGTTCTTTTGAACAAGAATTGAACCCGATTTCAGAGGAGATATACAAGAAAATCGTCGATCACCCACGTATCGTACAAATCGAATGGACCGACCATGTGGAGCATTATTATGCCTTGGCAGATGTCTTGGTGCATGCCTCGCATAGGGAGGGTTTTCCAAATGTCCTTTTGGAAGCAGGTGCGATGCAGTTGCCCGTGATTTGTTCCGATATCATGGGCAATTCGGATATCATCACCAACAGAAGGACTGGGCTGGTTTTTCAAGTCAAAAACAGCGATTTCCTGAAGGAGGCACTGGAGTTTGCCTTTGTAAAAAGGGATTATATGCAGACTTTGGCAGGGAATCTTTACGCGGAAGTTTTTGAAAAATACCAGCGTCCTTACGTCCATCAATTGATAGAAGAAAATTACCGAAAACTACTGGGAATCGAAAAAACGCAAAAGGTCGGATAGTTTTTTGGACAAAAAGTAAGTCTGTTTTATACAATTTGAAATTTAATTTGTTTTTTAGCGGTTGATTTTAACCGCATCCAAATGAAATTTCTTGTTACTGGTACAGCCGGATTTATTGGTTTTCATGTTGCTCAGTATTTACTAAACAGAGGTGACGAAGTCGTAGGAGTCGACAACATCAACGATTATTATGATGTAAATTTGAAATACCGACGATTGGAACATTGCGGTATAGAGAAGTCCAAAATCACAGAAAATCAAGGAATTAAATCAACGAAGTATCCGGCGTACACTTTTTACAAGCTGGATTTGTCCAATAAAAAGGCACTCACAGAGGTGTTTGACAAAGAGGGAATCGATGTTGTCATCAATTTGGCGGCCCAAGCGGGCGTAAGATACTCCCTCACCAATCCGGATGCCTACATAACGGCCAATATTCAAGCATTCTTGAATATTCTAGAAGCATGCCGTGCGTTTAAGATCAAGCATTTGGTGTATGCATCGTCCAGTTCGGTATATGGTGCGAATACCAAAATGCCCTTCGCCACGACCCACAATATTGACCACCCAGTCAGTCTTTATGCCGCGACCAAAAAGTCCAACGAACTGATGGCGCACACCTACAGCCACCTGTTTGGTATTCCAACGACCGGATTGAGGTTCTTTACTGTATATGGGCCTTGGGGAAGACCAGATATGGCATTGTTCCTGTTTATAGAGGCTATGTTGGCCAACAAGCCGATTGATGTGTTCAACCACGGAAAGATGAAAAGGGATTTCACCTACATCGACGATATCGTGGAAGGCATCGTCCGTGTTGCTGACCGACCTGCGAAACCTAACCCTGAGTGGTCAGGCGACAACCCGGATCCAGGGTCTTCCTATGCGCCGTTTAAGGTTTACAATATCGGTAACTCCAAGCCGGTGGAATTGATGGATTATATCGGCGCTTTGGAGAAGGCAATCGGGAAAACAGCCGAGAAAAACATGCTTCCGCTTCAAATGGGTGACGTTCCTGCCACGTATGCAGACGTATCGGACTTGATTCGGGATACGGGTTACAAGCCCAACACGCCTGTGGAGGAAGGTGTTGCGAAATTTGTCTCTTGGTACCGAGATTTTTACGGAAAATAGCATAGCATACTTCCTTTTGGGATAATTCTCCGACATTTGTTTGCATGAAAAAAAACATCCTCATTACCGGAGGGGCCGGCTTTATCGGTTCCCATGTGGTAAGGCTTTTTGTCAATAAATATCCCGATTATCGAATCATCAATCTTGATTGTCTCACATATGCAGGCAATTTGGAAAACCTTCGGGACGTGGAACATGCCCCGAATTATATTTTCGAGAAGGTAGATATCCTTGATACCAACGGCCTCAAACAGGCTTTTGAGAGACACTCAGTTACTGACGTGATTCATTTGGCTGCAGAGTCCCATGTAGATCGGTCTATTTCCGATCCTTTGGCTTTTGTGAAGACCAATGTGATAGGGACGGTCAACTTGCTGAATGCGGCCAAAGATTTTTGGAAAGGCGCTGATGACCGCTTGTTTTACCATGTTTCCACGGATGAAGTGTATGGTTCCCTGGACCATGGCGGCTTCTTCACGGAATCCACCGCATACGACCCTCAGTCTCCCTATTCAGCTTCCAAGGCTTCTTCGGACCATTTCGTCCGGGCCTATGCGAATACCTACAAGTTGCGCACGGTCATTTCCAATTGCTCCAACAATTACGGCCCCAATCAATTTCCCGAAAAACTGATCCCACTGTGTATCCACAATATCCGCAACAACAAGCCGCTTCCTGTGTATGGGAAAGGCGAAAATGTCCGCGATTGGCTGTATGTAGTAGATCACGCGCGGGCGATTGATGTGGTGTTTCACAAAGGGAAAATAGGAGAGACCTACAATATCGGTGGGTTTAATGAATGGAAAAACATCGATATCGTCAGGTTGCTTTGCCAGAAAATGGATGAGAAACTAGGTAGAAGTGCCGGTACCTCTGCTAATCTGATCACCTTCGTCAAAGACAGGGCGGGCCACGACCTGCGCTATGCGATCGACGCTTCCAAAATCCAGCGGGAACTTGGCTGGGAACCTTCGCTGCAGTTTGAGGAAGGTATCGGCAAAACCATAGACTGGTACCTCGCTAACGAAGATTGGCTGGACCATGTCACCTCAGGAGCCTATCAGCAATATTATCAAGCGCATTATGGAAAATAAAAAACCCCGGCCAAACTGGCCGGGGTTTTTTATTCAGGACACTTGTGTTTATTATTTTATCTCCACTTTTTCTATCTCCTTGAAGATGTCGATTTGGGTGGCTTGGGCCTTTTCTACAAATGGTTTCCAGTCATTGTCCATGAAGGCGTTCCAGACGACCATGGCTTCCTTAGCGCTTTCCTTAGCTTGGTCAAGAAGACGCTGTTCCGTTGGGCCAGGGGCACCGAATGACGAATTCGCATAGCTTCGTGGAGCGAAGAGCCTTGACATCGTCGTAGGATAGAGTCCACGGGTGATTCCCTGGCCTTCGATCGTCGGACCGTAGAACGCTTCCCTGGTTTTGTCCACTTTCTTCTTGGTCTCGTTGGCCATTTTCACCAAGGCTTTCACTTCTTCTGTGTCAATATCCTTGGCATAGGCTAGCAGCTTGTCGATGGTGCGCTTGGCTTCATCGAGCTGTCTCGTAGCCTTCATCACATCTCCTGAAAGCGATTCAACTTCTTTGATGAAATTCTCCCTTGCCTTCAGATTGGCCATTTCAGCTTGGATTCTTGGGTCACCATGGACGGTGATTTCCGTCTCTGATTTTTCTCCACCATAGGCTATTGCAACCCGGTATTTGCCAGGCAGTGTGGGACCTCCGCTTGGTTCAAAGAATCCCCTGGAGCGAGCGCCCTGACCTCCGCCGCCACCGCCACCGAAGGATGGGGTTTCTACGGAGGATTTTCTGTCAAGATTCCAGATTACTTGGTTCACACCTTGAGTCGGTAGCGATTTGATGGTGCGGATTTGCTCGCCCTCGGCATTGTAGATCGAAATGACCACCGAGTCAAGTTTTTCCTTGCCGGCATCGTTGAGGATGAATCCCAATCTGCCGCCAAAAGGCCTGTTTTCGCCCGCATACTTGGCGCTCGCCGCAAATCTTTCACCGTGCGGCTGATGGATTTGGGCTTGGTAGGCATCGGGAGAAGGCAAGGCAGTGATTTTAGCCGCTGGAGCCTTGCTAGAGTTTCTGGCAAATTCACGCAAAGGTCGGATATTGTCGAGTACATAAATGGAACGGCCAAAGGTACCAATCACCAAATCAGCCTCCCTTTCCTGGATGACCATGTCGTAAGTCGATACTGCATTGGGATAGCCGTGTCTCCATTGGTTCCAGGTTTTGGCATTGTCGAAACTGACATACAATCCGAATTCCGTGCCGAGAAAAACCAGGTTCGGCTCTACGGGATCCTGCACAATGGAGAGCGTATACCCGCTTACCTTGCTGTCGTCGGCAATCCTTTCGAAAGATGCACCATGGTTTTTGGTGCGGTAAGCGTAGGCACTAAAGTCATTGTTCCTGTAGTTGTTGGCAATGATCCATGCTTCTCCGGCATTATACCGGGAGGCTTGGATTTGCGGAATCCAGCTTGCCTTGGGTAGTCCAGTCAATTTGGCGGATGTGTTGGTCCAAGTTTTTCCGCCGTCCTTGGTTACTTGTACGTTGCCGTCGTCGGTTCCCACCCAAATCACGTTTGGATCTACCGGACTCGGCGCAATGGCAATGATGGTGGTATGGTTTTCGGCACCCGTGATATCATAGGTCAACCCCCCGGTTTCTTGCTGCTTCTGCTTTTCGGGATCGTTGGTTGTCAAATCGGGAGAGATGATTTCCCAAGTCTCGCCCCTGTCCGTACTCTTGTGTAGGAATTGGCTTCCGTAATAGATCGTCGCCGCGTTGTGCGGATCTTGTGCAATGGCTGCATTCCAGTTGAACCTCAGGAAAACATTTTTATCTGGATGGGTTGGGCGGATAATGCGACGGTGGCTGGTCTCCTTATCGAACCTCGCTACGTTCCCACCTTGGGACATAGCGTAGCCAAACCGAGAGTTTTCAGGGTCGGATACAACATCAAATCCATCTCCAAACATGATTTCCTGCCAATAGGTATTTCTGATCCCATCTTGCCTCCAAACATAGGCTGGTCCTACCCAGCTTCCGTTATCTTGAAGACCGCCGTAAATGTTGTAGGGGATTTCGTTGTCCACATTGATATGGTACCACTGTCCGACAGGAATGCCTTCGGCAAAAAGCCAGGTCTTTCCACCGTCACGGGTCACGTTCAAACCGCCATCGTTGCCATCGATCATCATCTTCGGATCATGCGGATTGATATACCAAGCATGGTGGTCGGGGTGTACACCTTCGTAGGAGAGCAGTTCCTTGAATGATCTACCACCATCCTCACTGATGCCTACCCTTGAATACAAAGTGTATAACCTGTCAGCATTTTTGGGATCAGCATAGATTTCATAGTAATAAAATGGACGGTCACCGATTTCCGGCTTGTCATTGATGACTTTGAAATTGCTGCCCCCATCTTCGGAGACGTAGAGGGCATTTTTGCTGGATTCGATGAGTGCATATACTTTTTGGCTGTTGGCTTTCGACATTGCCAAGCCCATTCTACCCAAGTCACCCTTTGGCAAGCCGTTTTTGTCGTCCAGTTTTTTCCAGTTTTCCCCGCCATCAATGGTCACATAGAGTCCAGAGGATGGGCCTCCGGATTTGAAAAACCACGGATATCTGCGGTGCTCCCACATATTCACAAAAAGCTTGTTGGGATTATTGGGATCCATGATCATCTCGCCGACGCCTGTCTTGGTATCGACATAGAGGATTTTCTTCCAAGTTTTTCCGCCATCCGTGGTCTTGTACACGCCACGGTCCTCTTGCTCACCCCATGGAGAGCCAATCGCTCCCACGAAAACCGTGTTTGGATCATCTGGATGTACGATGATGCGGTGGATGGCCTTGGTTTTTTCCAAGCCCATCATCTGCCAAGTCTGTCCTGCGTCAAGGGAACGATACACGCCTGCGCCCATATTGAGCGAGTTTCTCGGGTTTCCTTCTCCCGTGCCGACCCAGATGATGTTGGGGTTTTTCTGGTAAATGGAAATCGCGCCTATCGAGTGAACCTTTTCTTCGTCAAAAATCGGCTCGAAAGTGACCCCTCCCGAGGTGGATTTCCAAAGTCCACCGGAAGCAGATCCGGCGTAGATGATGTTGGGATTCTCATGGACGGCATCGATCGCCGTAATCCTGCCCGACATGGCGGATGGCCCAATACTCCGGGCCTTCATGTTTTTGAACAGTGACATGTCGACCTGCTGGGCAAAGAGACTGCTTTGCAAGGGCATCAGACCCACCAAAGCCAGCAATCCCCAGAAGTACATTTGGGTAAGTATTCGTTTTTTCATGGATTGATGTAGGTTTTAGGATGTTAAATAAAGTCAATTCCAATCATAAAAATAACATATTCACATGGGGGGATTTTACATTGGATAAAAGGGGGAAAAGATAATCCCAACCCTGCTTTATTGACTTTTCCAGATTTCTTGGCTCGACAGATTGGGAACGGCGGAAATTTACTTTGCCGAATTAGTAAAGAAAGGTGTATCTGGAACGACCTCAAATTTTAACCTTTCGTATCAAAACCTAAAGTGTTTCGTTGGTAAGGTTTAGGAAAAGTAAGGCGGACACTCCGCATCCTTTCCTTGGAATTGAAAAAATAAAGCGGAACTTTGCACACGCTTTAAAGTACCGATTAATCCATGAGAAAAACATTTGCTTTGGGATTTTGCCTTTTGCTGAGCCTTGCTGTCAACGCCGCCGATTACTCTTCGCTGGACTCGGTAGGAGTCGAAAAAGTGGGGGACAAGTTCTTCATTATTCACCAAGTAGACGAGAAAGAAACGCTTTTTGGCATCTCACGCCGGTATCAGGTTTCGGTAAATGAAGTGGTGCAAACGAATCCGATTCTTTCCGAGGGCCTCAAAATCGGTCAGCGTATCAGGATCCCCTACACGCCCAAAGCAACCACTCCAACCCCCGCGCCTGCTACG
Source organism: Mariniradius sediminis (assembly GCF_021491425.1). NCBI lineage: Bacteria > Pseudomonadati > Bacteroidota > Cytophagia > Cytophagales > Cyclobacteriaceae > Mariniradius > Mariniradius sediminis. The sequence goes on from NZ_JAKEVZ010000026.1 coordinate 17,327, forward strand.
CCAAAGCCTGCGCAGCCTGCCACAACTACCCCAAGCGCGGGTTCAGTAATCCATACCGTAGCGCAAGGGGAGACCATGTTTTCGATTTCAAAAAGATACAATGTCGCGGTCGGTGACATCATCAGCTGGAATAAGCTGAGTGGATCTGATCTTGCCGTTGGGCAAAAACTTGAAATCCGTACCAATGCAGCTTCCGCGAAAGCTTCCGCTACCGTTCCTGCTGCAGCGACTACACAGCCGAAGCCAAGTCAGCCTCTCGAAAACAGGCCTTCAACTCCTGCACCGCAAAACCAGAATATAGAGAAGCCTGCCGCACCAACTCAGGTGGCAAACAACGCTCAACTTCCTGGTGATTGGATTACCCACACGGTAGCTCAAGGGGAAACGCTTTTCTCCATTTCCCAGAAATACAACAGCTCTGTGGATGATATCCGTTCTTGGAATGGACTTGGCTCGAATAGCATTTCTGTAGGTCAAAAGCTGAAGGTCGGGCGTGAAGCAAATTCCAACGTTCCGGTCGTGACTGCTACCGTTCCGGTCATTGTCAATAATGAAAAGTCCTCTGCAACGCTGAGTTCTTCCTCATCGGAGCGAGTCGACCCGAATGCAAGCACGGCTTACAAAAACATTAAGGAAACCGGCTTGGCGGAGGTCATCGAGGGTACAGCCAACAATAAAAAGTATCTGGTTCTACACCGCGATGCGCCTGTCGGCACGATTATGCGCGTGCGTAACGAAGAAAACGACATTACCATTTTCGCAAGGGTGGTCGGGAAACTCCCTGACACAGGCGACAACAATAAATTGGTCATCAAGTTGTCCAAAGCTGCTTATGACCAACTCCGGGCGGTGAATCCTAGATTCCCGGTAGAAATTTCCTATTGATCCAAATGCAAAAAATTTCCCTCTTCTTCCATTACTTTTTTCGATTTATCTGGAATGCCGTTTTTGTCATATCCTATCCGATCATTGCGACATTTGGGATACTCTTCATTGGGCTCACCTACGTGTTTTCCGCAATATCACGGCTTTTGGCAGGTCTGAAGAAAGGTAAGGAGGAACAGTCATACAAAATGACGGATTGGGTACCCTTGCCACAGGCAGAGAGTCTTTTGGAAGCAAAGCCGTTCAAACAGATCGTATTCGGACCGACTTGCTTCCAACTTCGTCGCGTAGACGGCGTACCCTCGGTTTTGCAGGATCACATTTTTGGAAGTAAGGTGAAATTCATGGAAGAGGGCTTGCTGCTTGAAAAATGGAATACGACTGATTCCAAACTGTTACCGGATTTTGACATCTGTCTGTACAATCCGGATAGGGATACTTTGACCCCATTGACCACGATTAAGTGTTTTGATTGGCACCTGTCGGGCAAGGAAGACAACCGATTACAGTTCAAGTGGTTTGATGGCATACAAGGTGGGGAAGTAAGTGTTGCCATTTGAAGATGGATCTGAAGGATTTTTTGGACCAAAAGGTCGCACAATTCAATCGACCTGGATTTATAGACTTGGATCCGATTTCGATTCCACATCATTTCTCCAAAAAACAAGACATTGAAATTGCGGGCTTTTTTGCGGCTACCCTCGCTTGGGGTCAGCGCAAAACCATTGTCCTAAAGTGCAATGAATTGCTTCGCTTGATGGACAATGCACCCCATGATTTTGTACTGAACCATACCGATGCAGACCTGAAAGCCTTGCTGAAATTCAAACACCGCACGTTCAACGACCTCGATCTACTTTACTTTGTGCGGTTTTTCGCTTGGTACTTTCAGGAAAACGATTCCTTGGAAAATGCTTTCTGCATCGGCCTGCAAGATGAGCAAACCGAAATGAAAACCTTACTGACCAACTTTCACCGCTTGTTCTTTAACCTGCCCGAGGCGCCACAAAGAACCAAAAAGCACGTCGCAACTCCCGAACGCAACTCAGCTTGCAAGCGGATCAATATGTTCCTTCGCTGGATGGTCCGGAAGGACGACAAAGGAGTGGACTTTGGGATTTGGCATAGAATCAAGCCGGCACAATTGATTTGCCCCTGCGACTTGCACGTGGACCGGGTTGCCCGAAAATTAGGGTTGATTCAAAGAAAGCAAACCGACTGGCAAACCGCAGTCGAATTGACCGAGAGGCTGAGGGAATTTGACCCATTTGATCCAGTAAAATATGACTTCGCCCTATTTGGGCTTGGCGTTGAGGAGAAATACGGAATCTGAGTGTCGCTCATCTGGTTTTCAGCTTTTACCATAGAGGAACAAAATTTGAATGATCCCGAGACAAGCGTAGCTCCGTTAATCGCACTTTGCGACTCCAACTTCGTACTTCTAACTTCTACTCCCGTACTTTTACTTTCCCCATTCCCCTGGATTTTTCCGCCATTCTTGCAGGGAAGCCAAGGTATCTTGGTCAATGTAATTGTTGGCAATCGCCTGCGGCAACATGGAGGAATAATCACTCAAGCAGACCAATTCGACACCTGCTTTTTCGAAATTTTCAGCCGCCACGTCAAACCCATAGGTAAAGATCGCGACCATTCCCAGCACTTCAAATCCGGCTGCTTTGAGGTCCGTGACCGCCTTCAGGGAACTGCCACCTGTTGATACCAGGTCCTCTACCACGACAACTTTTTGCCCCGGAGTGACCTTTCCTTCAATCATGTTTTCCATTCCGTGACCTTTGGGGCTTGACCGCACATACAAGAATGGCAGGTTCATTGCATCAGCCAAAAGGGCCCCCTGTGGGATTCCTGCTGTCGCGACTCCAGCCACAGCTTCGATACTCGCGAAATTCTTTTGTATCGCATCCTGAAGATAATGCTTGATAAACGAACGGACGGCAGGGTAGGAGAGCGAAAGCCTATTGTCGCAGTATATCGGAGATTTCCAGCCGGAAGCCCAGGTGAAAGGTTTTGTAGGTTGAAGACGTATGGCTTCAATTTCAAGAAGCCTTTGGGCAACGGCGGAAGCGATTTTGGGGTCGAAAATTTTCATGCGCCAAAATTAGGGGATTAAAAATTGGTGCCCGTTGTGCAGCCTGAAAAATTTATGCATTTTTGGCCCAACCAGTAGCCAAAAAGGGACTTTCAAAACACCCGCGCCATGAAGATTTTTGTCAACGACAAGCCTTTGGACGTATTCACGCCGGAGGAATTGCCTGCAGATAGAACTTTTGAAGTAATCTACGACCATCCTTCCGATATTCCCGCGACAGGGGAGTTTCATGATGATGTCTTGATCATCGAGCCTTCCCGTGATGTGATCATCAAGCTCTTGTACTTGATGAGGACCCGAAAGCTTAAGAATCTTGACTCGGTGACCTTGGTCAGTAAGGAAAAAGAAGATACAAAAAAATTCATCAAAAGCCGATTTACCGTCATCAAGGCTGCAGGCGGCGTAGTGACCAAAGACGACAAGGTGCTGTTCATTTTTAGATTGGGAAAATGGGACATGCCCAAGGGGAAGTTTGACAAAGGCGAATCACCAGCAGCCTGTGCCTTGAGAGAAGTAGAAGAGGAATGTGGTATCAAGGTGCGTTTGGGTTCCAAAATCTGCAAAACCTGGCATACCTATACGCAGGATAGAAAGAGCATTTTGAAAAAGACCTATTGGTTTCAAATGGATAACATCTCAGATGCCAATATGAAACCCCAAAAGGAAGAGGGTATCGAGGATATCCGCTGGATGACGCATCAGGAAGCGAAGACAGCCTTGGTCAATTCCTATCCTTCGATCCGGTATTTGTACAAGCAATTTCTGAAAAAAGTCCCCAAAGCCTACAAGCTGTAAGGGAGGTAGGGGGTCACATCTCCACCGTACCGATGGACTTCGCGAATGATCGTGGAACTTACCGCAGCAAATTCCGGAGAGGTGATCAGAAAAACCGTTTCCAATCCAGGATATAGGTTTCTGTTCATTTGGCTGATTGTGTTTTCATACTCAAAATCAGTTGTGTTACGGAGTCCACGAACCAAAAATCTGGCACCTTCACTTTTCGCAAGCGATGAGGTAAGTTCGTTATACACAACCACTCTTACACGGTCATTTCCAATGTAGATGCCCTTGATTTTTTCCACCATAAGCTCGATATCGAAGTATCGGTTTTTCTTCGCGGAATTGTAGCCAATACCGATGATTACTTCATCAAAAATCTCCAGACTCCGCATAACGATGTCATGGTGTCCCTTGGTGAAAGGGTCGAACGAACCGGGGAAAACGGCGATTTTCTTCATCAAGATTTAAGGTTAGGGCAGTACCCAATAAGATTCAAAAAGGGACCTTTGTTGGAATTCTTCGGTTCCTTCCAAGTATTGGATGTTAGGGTGAGGCGTGCTGATTTTGAAATTTCTAAAATACGTTTCGCCCCAGGCTTCATCAATCCCCAGCGATTCACAATCACCGTAAACCGTCACCCTGCAGTGGTTGCGGTTGAAACCCATTTGTTGAAGGATTCCCATCAAGTAGCGGAGCACGTCATCTTTGGTGTATGCCTCAAACCGGTTGAAAAGAACAATCTCCTGTTTGGAGAAAGCTGCCAAATAGAAAAAGCTATCGTACAATACCAGCAGGATTTCCTGATCAATCAAATTGAATTTTTCCTTGAGCGCATAGGAAAGAAAGCATGACGCTCCGTGGTGGAAATAGGTGTCGGAATAGCCTGATTGCAGGGCATCCGAAACAGCCTCGTCTATCGAACCTACCAGGTGCAGTGTGTTGCTCTCGAGGCTGGTTTGAAACAACTTGTCGCCCTCCTTCGGCTTTTCGGCGAAGAAGAGATAAACAGAAAGCAGACTCGCATCAAACAAAATTCCGGGAACAAGAGAAAACGATTCTCCATAATGGAAGACCCTTTTGGGGACTTCCAACCGGAGCAATTTGTCTTCTTTCAGTTGTTGGAGGAGCCGGCGTTGGTTGTCGAACGTCATTTGATGGATCGCAGCCACTTTGCCGTTGATGTCCCGGGCAAACAGGAAATAGTGATCCTTAAACAAGAAAAGCGATAAATTTGACACCTGAGCGGTATCAAATTTATCGCAATAAATTTTTTCGGGACGTGTATGTACAGCCTTTATAGCCAAGATTACTCCCAGTTGCCTGAAGTAGATGAGTCGGTCCTTGATCCGATGCGGAGGGCTTTCTCTTTATTGTTCAACCTTCTTTTCGGATTCATCGGATCTGGGTCACGAATCTCGAAAACGGGTATTTGTCTCTGTGTTCTTTCAACCTTGTCAGCGAAAAACTCAAACTGCTTTCCTCCGGACCCTGGCACGATGTGAAGATTTTCCAAGTTGAAGTTTGGATACCTCCTCTCGTTGAAGAGGGAATCCATCACCATCACAGAACCCAAAGTGTCCAGTGTGACCGTGATTTCTTCTTTTCCGTATTCCAAAAGCTTGGTGGTCTCAGTTCTTTGCACAATCCAAATTTTCCCGTCCTGGATGAACTTCTTCAACTCATCCCAACTTCCTGCATACTGACCATTGGACGCAAGGTAGGCGATCTGGGCATCCCTAAGCATTTGGAGCTTTTCAATGATACGTGCCTCAGTCGCCGCAATGAGTTTTTCCTGCTGCATGACGTCATCCACACTCTTGTAAAGCAAATAGCCCAAGCCCAAGGCTGAAACAAGGAATACAATCGATAGAATTCTCGTTAGTGTCATTTTTTGGATTGATTAGAACTTAAGGTAAGGTTGATGGTATTAAGAATCGGTTGCTATTTTATTGAAATATTTTCAAAATTAAAATAACCTTTCCACAATCGCACATCATTCAAGGATTTTATTCCCCAAAACAGGCGGTGTTTTTCTTCCTTTTTGATGGACGCCAATTTATCGATGTCCAGAAAGTCAATTTCGGTGATCAACTGCTTTTCTGCAGCCAACTCGGGGTCTATTCCCTTCACCAGGTTTCCTCCGATGACATGTACCTCAAAATACAGCTCCACCGCATGGAGTGGTGGCTCCAGAAATTCGAAATTGCAGAGAAACTGGCCCAACTCGACTTGAAGGCCTGTTTCTTCCAAGAACTCCCTGCGTAGGTTTTCTTCGACAGAACTGCCAAACTTCATCCCGCCACCGGGAACATTCCAGAAATACCGACCCTCTCCCATATGATGCTTGATCATCAAAATTCGGTCGTCCTGAATCAGCACGCCGTTGACCCGAAGCCGTAACCTCCCGCCAAATTTTTCCTCGATTTCCTTTTTCAAAATTGTCATGCTAGATTCGAGCCGATGGACGCTAAAGATAAGCACGAGCCCGATCTGCCCTTGCGACTGCTGAAAAGAAATTTTCCACATGAGCCTACCCAAGGGCAAATGGAGTTTTTTAGGAGGATGAATGATTATCTTACTGTGGAAGCAAGTGGCGACCGGATTTTCCTGCTTAAGGGCTATGCGGGTACGGGAAAAACTTCCTTGGTTTCCGCGTTGGTCAAAACCCTTCCCAAACTTAAACTCAAGTCGCTACTCTTGGCGCCGACGGGCAGGGCCGCCAAGGTCATGGGCAACTACAGCCTTCGATCCGCCTTTACCATCCATAAGATTATTTACAAGCCCAAAGGAGAATTGGGAGACGGTGGCGCGGGATTTGTTTTGCAAAAGAACTACTCCAAAAATACGGTTTTCATCGTCGATGAGGCCTCGATCATTTCAGATGAGTCATTCGGCGGAAGGTCGCTTTTGCGCGATTTGATACGTTTTGTACTCCAGGAACCCAGCAACAGCCTCGTGATGGTGGGCGATATGGCTCAGCTGCCACCGGTGGGGAGTTCGCTCAGCCCTGGATTGGATGGGGGCTATCTCAAGCGGCATTTTGGACTCATCGTGACCGAGACGGAACTCCGCGAGGTCATGCGGCAACAGTTGGATTCGGGAATTCTTTTCAACGCCACCAAGCTGAGGAACGAGATATATCAAGCGAAACCGGCTATACGGATGCAGACCTTGGGATTCAAGGATTTTTATAAAATGACTGGTGAAAGGCTCGAGGACGGACTCCGTTATGCCTACGAGAAATACGGAATTGAGCAAGCCATAGTCATAACCCGCTCCAACAAGGCCGCCGTACAGTACAACCAATACATCCGCCGGAGTATCCATTTTCATGACGATGAACTCGCGGCGGGCGACTTTCTGATGGTCGTCAAAAACAACTACCTCTACATGGCCGAGTCCGAGCGGGTAAGCTTCATCGCCAACGGGGATTTTGTGGAAATCATGAAGGTGAGGTCATTCGAGGAAATGTATGGCTTCAGATTTGCTACCTTGGAACTTCGGATGGTGGACTACCCGGATGCGCCCTACTTCGAAGCTAAAGTGCTTTTAGATACCCTCTATTCCGATGGGCCCTCATTGACTTCGGAGCAGTTTCGATCGCTTTACCAGCAGGTAAGCGCGGATTATGCCGATGTGGCCGACAAAAACGAAAGGATGGAATTGATTAAAAAAGATTCTTATCTTTCGGCCTTACAGGTCAAGTTTGCCTATGCCCTCACCTGTCACAAGGCCCAAGGGGGACAGTGGGAGGCGGTTTTTGTGGACCAAGGCTACCTGACCGAGGAACAGGTCAACTCCGACTTCCTGCGATGGCTGTATACAGCGATGACCAGGGCGCGAAAAGAGCTGTTCATGGTGAACTTTCATCCCAGATTTTACATTAATTACAACGAAACAGAAAACCAAACTTAACTTAATCCCTATGAAAAAGTCCATTTTACTTCTGTTGGTTAGCTTGGCGTTTGCGGGTCAGGCGCTCATGGCACAAGGCACAGGCCCTGTGATTGAGTTTCAGGAAAAAGCCAGAGATTTTGGCGACATCACCCAAGGCGACAAGGTAGAGCATACGTTCGTGTTCAAAAACACTGGCGATGCCCCGCTTCTGATCCAGAACGTAGCCGTCACCTGCGGCTGTACGGCGCCAAACTGGCCCAAGCAGGCCATTGCGCCCGGAGCGACAGGAGAACTGAAAGTAGTCTTCAACTCCGCAGGCAAGCTCGGGAAACAGAATTCCGTGATCCGGATATATTCCAATGCCTCCGAGCCGATTGAAAAGGTTTCCCTGATTTCCAACGTGCTGCCAAAAGGCAGTTGATCGGTGACAATCAAAATAGAAAAGCCAGTCGTTGCGAAACGGCTGGCTTTTTCCTTTCTGTCGTATTTTGGAAATTGTTACTCCTTCAGGTTGATGAACGATATCGGGAAAGGATGTCATGGTGTTTTAAACCTATTTATTTCAATTCCGAACAAAAATCCATTTTACTGATTCATAGAGTCCTATTCCGATGTAACCCAAGATGCCGGGTTTAACTTTTTCCTCCATTAAAACTGTTATGGTCGAATATTCTGACAGGTGCTTTAGCTGTGTGATTTTTCCTTCCAATGAGTCAATATCCCCATTCAATCGTTCTAATTCCTTTTCCACCTTCAATGCCGCCTCTACTGTTTCGGCTCTCGCCAACAACTCCAAATACCTTTTTCTTGCATTTCTCGCATTGTCTAGGCGGATTTGATAGTCTACAAACTGATCTGTCACGTCGTTTCCTGAAATAGTCTTGTCCTTAACTTTTCCAAGCGATGAAATGTCAGCGATTGCGCTTTGGAGTTTGTCAGATTTCACCCTAAGAATCGATTTTTTGTTTCCGAGGGTCTGCACATAGCCGTCATACTTAAGGGCTGTTTCTGCCAACTTTACGTTTGTCGAATCCGGAATCTTAACTACGATTTTTATCGACGCGTCGTAAATTACAATACGCCTCGTGTTCTCAGAGTCATTTTCATAGGCCCGCCTTTGGTTAGGTCTGGATTCTTCGGATTCAATCATCTTCGAACCAGCATACGAGCTTGATTGCTCGGTTGGTTTGTTTACGGCACAACCGGATAATATTGCTACCGAGGTGATAATGAAAACAGTTCTTTTGATTTCCATTCTGTATGATTCCTTTAGCATTTTTGTCGTTCGGGTGATTGTTGGATGAGCTCGATAAATACAACTAAATTTATTATAACTTAATGCTTCGTGATCTTTTTTTAAATGCTGTCTCTAGCAAATACTAACCAAAAACGACTATTCTGACTGATTTCACTGACCTCGAGGCTGAACAATAAATCAACTTTGTTGAATTAACGAGATTGTTGGTAAAACAGTACATTGATCGATACAAACTTGTTTCCTTGGATCATTACAGGAGTAGTCTTCAATTCAGCGGGAAAGCTTCGCAATCAAAAAAAGAAAAGCCAGTCGTTGCGAAACGGCTGGCTTTTTTTCGTTTAAGATCGAGCGTATTTTCGTCAATTGGTGCAGGCAGGAAAGTCGACTGTATCTTTTTTGAAACAACTTTTAAAATTCATCGATCCGGTCTACCACAAATATCCGCGAATTCTCCCCGTTTTGGAGTTTGTAGGAAATTTGTCTGGTTTTCCCTGTTTTGGTGCCATTGTCAAAAATGGGGAAGCGTTGTGCCAGATTGGTTTCGACCAAGGCAAATTCATCTCCTCCCTGATAGCCTTTGTTGATCTTTTCGTTTTCCTCAGTCGGGGGGAAATAAACAGCGCTCATCGATTTCTTATTGTTGACGGAAAAGGCATAGACGTGTCCTTTGCCATTGGCTCCAATTTCTTTGGTGAATACTACCAATTCAGGTAAACCATCGGAATTCAAATCTCCCACTTCAGTGCTTTGTACAACATGGTTTTTGATATCCATGGTTTCCTTGAATTCATTGGGAAGGCCAAAAGTGAAAATGCTCAATTCATTTGTGCCGTTTTTCTCGATCGCGGAAACGTTGAAGCCCACCCCTTGCAGATTTAGCACTTTGCTGAATTGGGTTTTGTCGATTTGGCTTTGGTCCAATGCTTCATCGATTTTCCGATAGGTGCCGGCCAGGCTCGCGCCGCCCGAACAATAGAAATATAGGATTGACTCGCCACCTTGGCTTTCGGGTTCGATCCGAAGGCTGTTTTGACCAAACCGAAATCTTATCACCTTGTCGTCAACCCTTGTGCTGTAAGTGCTGTCGTCAAATCGCTGTACAGTCGCGTCAAATGTGCAGGTGGGTTTCTTCTTGTCTGCTCGTGACCTGACGGATATTTTCAATTGGTCACCTGCTTCAGGGGTCACAGTTACCGCCACCCAATCATAGCCTTCGTTGCGCTGATCGTAGGATTCGGTGACATAGTTTCCCGTAAAATCGGGTTTTTTAACCGCGGTTTCGACGGATTGGGTTTCCGCCACGGGTGGTTTGGGCTCGTTCTTGCACCCAAAAATGATCCCCGTGAAGGCAGCGATGAGTAGGGAATGCCTGAGATTTGCCATGCTTTTATTTGTTGTCTTGTATTCACTTGGAAGTAAACTAGCGGTCCAGATTTTCCAGGATTGTATTTCATTCCCGTACATCGATCGTTTTATTGGGTCATTCCTCTCCTCCCACATATTTCCGCCAATGGTGCTGCTCCTTGAAGCCAAGGACTTCGCGGAGTTTGCGGTTAGAGAAAAGTGCTTCATGCTCACCAAGCTCCCGGGTGACGGGTACGCCCGGGAAAAACCGCTCGGCCAATTCCTTGCTCGGTAGGACCGCGCCGTTGTGGTCGTTGGCGACATTGAATACCTGATAGCCCATTCCGTCCTTTTTCAGGCACAAGTCCACAGCCTGCCCAAGGTCGCGGGCATCGATATAGTTGAAGATGCATCGACGGCGGACTTCGGGGTTTTTGAGATAGTGGGGAAAAAGCGAAGCGTACTCATGCGGCTCGATCACGTTTCCGATCCGCAGCGCATAGATGTCATACCCCGATCTGCGCTGAAAGCTGCGGGCAGTCTGCTCATTGAGTACTTTCGAAAGCCCATAGCTGTCCATGGGGTCCACATCGTAGCCTTCCTCCAAGGGTAGGGAGCGGGGATTGGTCTGGCCGTCCGAGAAGCACACGCCGTACGTGGTCTCCGAGGAGGCGATGATGATTTTCTTGATGCCCAGCTTCACCGCAGCCTCGATTACATTGTAGGTACCGATGGTATTGACGCGGAAGGTCTCGTTGTCGGGTTTGATTAGGATGCGTGGGACCGCGGCAAAATGCACCACGGCGTCAAACTTCGGCACACCTGTACCCGGTTCCAACTCATCGAAGCTTGCATAGGCGCTCATCGCATTGAACATCTGGCCCGAGTCCGTGATATCGGCCGTCAGGTTGTCTACGCCCGGATAGTGCAGCGGCACCAAGTCCACGTTCATCACGCGATGCCCTTGTTCCAGCAAATAAGGAATTACATGCCTACCCGCCTTTCCCGATCCTCCGGTGAAAAATATCCGCATTTTTTTCATTTCTGTTTCTGTTTACAAGTGAAGCTTATGCCCACAAGTTAAGCAGGTAGCGGAACAAAATCCATGGGCTTGGTAAGATTGTGGGGGAGAGTTGGAAGTGAGTTTGTTTTAATGTTTGAAGATAGCCGAGGCAGAGTTCATTGAAAAAATTGAAAACAAATGTTTGATTATTTCACTTTCCGCGCCACAGGTAGTTTCATTTCATTTGCCGAGGCCTCGAATCTTTTTGGTTTCGCTGATGATTCTTCCAAAATGCTCCTGATGCCTTCCAGAGGCGAGTTCTGCTTCAAATGCATCGGCGATTTCTTTGACCTTGGCTACGTATTCCTGATTTCCTTCCGAATAGAGGTGTTTTCCAAAAAGTAAGGATTGATCATCCTCCCGCATTGTGATATCGAATTTTAGCCCCTCGGCCGAAAAAGTGATGATGCGCCCCGTGTATTCATGGTATCTGTCTTCTACGATGTTGGCTGCCGTCAATCCAGCATGCTGTTCCAGAAAAGTAAGAAACACGGGCAACATTTCAGCCTTCACGGGGTAGAGCGAGTAATATGGATTGGTTTCATATTCGACATTGAACCGGCCGCTCCAATAGGGTGGGGTTTCTAGTTTCCGGATCGTTAGCCTGTCGCCGCTGTCCGAATTTTTCCATTCAAAAAACCTTTCAAACCAGTCGTAGTTCATCTCACCCACGTCAAGCAGGCGCAAGTCATTGTCGTCAAATATGACCGCATAGCCATTGTCTTCCCGGTAGTCATATACGACAAGCGCTTTCTCGCTGTCGGGAAGGTCTTCATCTGCAGTGTCCCAGCTTTGGAAATTTGCCCTGAAAACAATGCTTTTTTGGTCGGGTGAAAAAGCAAGGGCACCATGTGGCGTGGGAAAATTGTAGTGGTCGACATCGTGGTTGTCCAAGTGGAAAGGTCGGATGCTACGGGTATATACATCCAACAAAGCCCGCTCGCCAACCATCAGGAAGCGCCCGCCCCGCAAGGAGTCCAATCGATCCAAGTTGTCGGTACTGTTTCTGGCAAATACCTCCGTGTATGGTCCAGGTTGTCCATTTTCGCTATCCACAAACTGCAGGGAAGCAAAATCGCTGTTTTGTTCCACTATAGGCTGGACAACGGGAGCACCGTCTTGAATGTAAATCAGATAAAGACTTTGACTGCCTGCCAATAGAGTCGGGTCGGGAGCATCGGGAAGGGCATAGACACGCCATAGGAAGGGCAGGCCGGTATTGGATTGCAGTTCCTTGGGAAAAGGCACCTGCTTGCCATCATGCGAAATGGTATAGGCGACCTGCGTCCAGCCGACTTTGCCTTTATCCAAGTCGAATGACTTTCCAGAACTCCCTTCTACCTTGATCTCAAAGGGGCCGTAGATGATTGTTTTTTCGAAGCTTTCGGTGGTGCCCGAGCACTTGGAAAACAAGAAAATCGTGATCAGGAAAAGAATGGTGAGGATACCGGCGATTTTCATGTCTGGATCAATTAGGTGTACCCATTTTCAGGAAATCACAATTCCGTCCACTTTGCGAACAGCCCTGAAATCTGTTCATTGAATTAAGAAAAAAAATCGTGAATCCATGCATTTGGCTACCTGAAAGCTTTTCGAAAGGGCGTCGTGATTCAAAGGGATGTGTTTGAATAGACACTTCAAGACGTGATGACTTGGCGGTTGGCGAGGCCATCTACCCGATTGGCTACAGTATTTATTCTTTTATATTTTTTGTCAATCAGATAATTTTCTAAATCGGATTTGTAGGATTCAAAGTCGAATTTTTTCAGTTTTGATAATCGCGTAAGACAATCTGATTCGGTTAGTAATTCATCATACACTTTCTCAATTAGTTTATCCTTTTTTAAGGCCGAAACTTGGCTAAATTCAATTTTACAATCTATCTCCACACAGTTATTTGACTTAATTTCAATTCCGTCAAAATACGAAGGTCTTTCTCCGGGCCTTTGTCTCGGTCTTTTCATTTTAAAGAATTGGTCAAATTCCGGTTTCAAAGTTATTAGTCCGAAATAGAATTGACTTAGGTCTTCTCCATAATCTCGATTTTCAAAAAATGCTTTCAACTCAACAGATAGGTCATTTGTCCAATTATTCTGTTCTTGAGTCAAGTTCGTGTGCCTGTTGCACAACTCGTTGACGGAAGATACAAATTAATTTAGGTTTTTGGGTAATCGAAGGTTTTTAAAATGGTTTAAAATGTTGATATACAGTTGTTTGGATTGTTGTTTTTACCTATTTTAAGACATGCAAGGACGACAGCGAATCCATCCCAAACTCTTTTACCAGGTCAGCCTGGAAGACCTCGTCCCCGCCGACAACTACTACCGGAGACTTTCGTCATGCCTCGACCTCGGCTTCCTCTACAAGGCCACGGCACGCTTCTACGGCACCGAGGGCCAGGAAAGCATCGACCCGGTGGTGTTTTTCAAGATGTTGCTGGTGGGGTATCTGAACAACATCAACTCGGACCGGAAGCTGATCGCTTTCTGTTCCAACTGCCTGGACGTGCGGCTGTTCCTCAACTACGATCTGGACGAGGTCCTGCCCTGGCACTCCACGGTCAGCCGGACCAGGCAGCTCTACGGCGAGGAGGTGTTCCTGCAGCTGTTCAGGGAGGTCCTGAGGCTCTGCGTCGGAAAGGGGATGGTCAGGGGCAAGCGCCAGGCGGTGGATTCGGCTTTTGTCAAGGCAAACGCCTCCATGGACAGCCTGTTGGAAAAGGAAGTGGTCGAGGACGCTTCGGCCTATGTCGACGAGCTGGACGAGGGATCCGAATTCAAGGTGACCACGGCCCGAAAGAAGCTGGTGGAAAGGCACCACAGATGGAAAGAGGAAGAATACAAAGGCA
>NZ_JAKEVZ010000027.1:0-24488 GCF_021491425.1 Mariniradius sediminis
AAAAAAGTGGACCATGCCCATCCGAGACTGGGGTATGATCCTAAACCAATTTATGATTATGTTTGAAAACCGTCTAAAACTATAACCAATCCTAAAATCAATTTACACACTTCTCGGGATAGTGTCCACCAGCCGATCGGTTTGATTCTTGTCTTAATCTTGTCACTTGTCTTCTTTTTTGCCTTTCTATTTGGTGGCGAAGAGGGGCTTTCATCCGCAGCAAAATGGGCGACACGATGAAGCACTTTAGTGACCCAAAATTCTGGGCAACCGTATGCGGTTCGGCGGTCCCCATTTCGATGTCATTACTCTGGCTTGTAGGAATAGCAAATTGCTGGAGTCGATCAGAAATTGGGACAATGATTGCCGCTATAGCGGGACCATTTGCTGGTCTAGCTGGATTTTTATACATATATGCCACCTTTATTCAACAGCAAGAATTATTTGAGAGACAATCTTTTGAATCTGGACTTCATAGATTATTGGATCACCTAAAAAAGGAAGGAACCGAAGTGTTTCCACCAAACCCGAAAGAAAATGAAACTATTCGTCTCAAAGAATTTGAAGAAAAATACAAGCAATACGCCTCGGGCATCCGGCAAGGAACAGGCAACGACAAAAATGAAGGTGAAGTATAAAAAAATCACCACCACATCTCGACTATATACTACTCATCTTTCAAAGAATCGTTCAGGCCCATACTTTCATATATGCGTTCATTTGTTGGACTGCTTGGGTATATCAATGATTCTAGAGTTCCTGGCAAGAGAAATTACCACAACCTCCTTTTCTCTCAGTTAACCCATGCCGAAATACGGTCATTGTTTTATGGGTCCTTTTGTTCCCAATTTGAACTGACTGACTTCGAAAAAACTCGAATTTGGGAGTTTTTCTTGAAATATGATGGCAGACATTTAATCTACCGCGATGATATAAACTTACTGAAAAATCACCCAAATTAACGGGAGAGCGAGAATACCTTCGCCTATCTATGTTTTTAATAACCTCAAAAAACTTCCCTTCACCATCCCACTTTCCAGCACGAGTACCCTATCCACGCAGTCGGGGACATCTTCGTCGTAGTGGCTGACATAGACCAAAGCCAGCGGCAAAATCCCACAAATTGCATCCACCAGCTGTCGGAATACCTGTCGTTGCAATTCATCCATGCCTTGGGCGGCCTCATCGAGTACAAGCAGCTTGGGCTTTTTGATCACTGCCCGTGCCAACAGCACAAAGCGCTGCTGCTCGAGCGAAAGCTGGCCAAAGAGCTTATTGGCACGATCTGCCAATCCCAAAAACTCCAGCCATTCCATTCCCAATTGTTCTTGTGCGGGAGATGGCTTCCGAAACAGGCCCATCGTATCAAAAAAACCGGAAAGCAGGACCTTCATCACGGTCTGGTTGCCGGGGAAAAACCGCGCCAACTCCGGTGCCACAAATCCAAGTTGCCTTTTGATATCCCAGATACTCTCGCCCGTTCCTCTTTTCCGTCCAAAAAGCCAGATATCATTGGCATAGGCTTGGGGATTTTCTCCCAAAATCAAACTCAGCAGTGTGGATTTCCCGGCACCGTTGGCGCCCCGCAGCAACCAATGTTCACCGCTGCGGACGGTCCAAGTCACGCCATCCAGGATCTTTTGCCCGGCATAACTGACCTCTACCCCCTCCAAGCGGATGATTTCCTCGGAGTTTGCGGGAGTATTGGGCGAAAGCAGCTTTCGAAGCAGGTCGTTGGTAGGACCATTCAGGGGATTATTGGCCGCATGGGTCGGTACAAAGTCCCCGGCTTTCAGCTGTTTTTCGATCTGCCTGCTGCCAAGGATCGCTAAGTCGGTAATGCCTTCGGGAATCTCATCGCTGTGCGTACTCATGATGACGTGGATGCCTGAGGCGATGATTTTGTCCAAAACCCTTGGGAAATCCTTTCTCGCATCCACATCCAAACCCGTCAGCGGTTGGTCCAGAAGCAATAAACGGGGATTTTTCAGCAAAGCCAAAGCAATCGCCAAGCGACGGGTTTCGCCATTGGAAAGCTTCAGGAGGGATTTATCTGCCAAATAGTCAAGACGCATCAAATCCAAGACCTTTTCCAAATCCCAAAATCCTGGTAGCTTCGTTTCGCTTTGGTGCAGGTATTCCCGCACGGAAAGCGCGTCCTCCGAGTCCATGGAATTGAACCGCTGCTGATAGTAGAAATTCTGAAGGTTGGATTTGTTGCGGAAGGGGTATTGCTGCGAAACGATGGCGATCAAATCCCTGAAGGAATGGACTTTGCCCGCAGCTTCCATGGCGGCATGGTAATCAGCGGCAAATAGTCGGGTTACTTCTCCCGCCGTCACCATCGCCCGGCCGAGGATGGTTTCCAAAAAAACCGTCATCTGCAAACCAGTCTGCCCGATAATTGCCCAATGCTGCCCGCGCTTCCACTCGAAATCCAAGGACTCGAACACCACCTTGTCCATTTTTCGGACGGTGGCCTGATGGATGCTGACCAATGGCGCTTCGTTCAATACTGTTTTGGTTTGTTACAATGTTAGAAATCTGAATCTAAACACGGTTTTTAGAATCGATGATGATCGTGACAGGACCATCATTGACCAAAGCGACCTTCATATCAGCCCCGAATTCTCCCGTTTGGATACTTTTTCCAAGTTCCTTCTCGGTCGCCAAAATGAATTTCTCATACATCGGAATGGCAAAATCCGGCTTGGCGGCCTTGATAAAGGAAGGCCTGTTTCCCTTTTTGGTACTTGCATGCAGCGTAAACTGGCTGATCAACAAAATATCACCTCCGGCTTCGAGAATGCTTTTGTTCATGACGCCGTTTTCATCGGGAAACACGCGGAGATTTACCAGCTTTTTGCTCAGCCAATCGATGTCCTCTTGGGTATCGGCGTCCTCGATGCCCAAAAGCACCATCAGACCCACGCTGATTTCACCTTTCACTTTGCCATCGATGCGGACGGAGGATTCGGAAACGCGCTGAATGACTACAATCATGGTCAGAATTTTTGCATGTCTTTGGAAGGCACCACTTCCACCTTGACCGACTTCGTGGCGAGCGCATAGGAAATCATGGCCTTCGCCACTTGGTGGTCGTAAATGGGTCGGTACTTGGGGGCCAATTTCAGCCAAACCATCGGCTTGGTGACAATCTTGGCGACTTCTTCCCCAAACCGGAACTCCTTCCTGTTTCCCAACAATAAGGAAGGCTGGAAAAGCCCTAAATAATCGAATGGAATGAGCTTGAGGTCCTCCTCCACTTCGCCTTTGACTTGGTTGTAAAAAATCGAAGATGCCGGATTGGCACCCATGGCGGACACATACAGGAACTTGGACGCGCCCAAGGTATGTGTCCATTGGGCAAACAAGACCACGTAGTCATGGTCGATTTCCCGAAATTTTTCTTTGGAACCAGCGACTTTAATGGTGGTACCGAGCGAACAAAACGCGTGTATCTCAGCACTTCTGGTCCTGATTGCCTCCCAAATTGGGAAGAAAACACCTCCCAAATCCTCGGCGCGGAGTTTGGATTCCAAGTCCCAATGCTGGATTTTGGAGAAATCCCCCTCGATCTGTACGAGCTTGTCATGCTTGAGAGCCAGTTTCCGCCTGCCCACCGAGATGACATAGTCGTAATCGGCGTTTTTTAGCAATTGGTGCAGCAGCTGCATCCCAATCAAACCCGATGTCCCTGCCAAAAAAGCTATCCTTTTCATAATGTTGGGGGTTAAATCCAATCACTTCATTGCCTGCTTTTCCCAAGCCAGAAAATCCTCCACTTCGTGTTTGACCGCATGGTACACGGCCAAAATCACAGAAAGGTCATCCGTAAATCCCAGACCAGGCAGAAAGTCGGGAATCACGTCAATTGGCGAAAGGAAATACACCAATCCCAATACCATCAATACCAGCGACTTGGCCGATACCTTATGACTGCCGTTCATATGGGCTTGGATCATCCTTTTGAAAATCTTGACGGGTTCGATGACCGCCTGCACCTTGGGATGGTGGGCAAGGCGATCCAATTTTTCAGCCACATTTCGCAGCAGCTTGCGAAGCTTGCTCTCCTCGCCTGCTATTTCCTGTGCTTTCTTGAGGTAGAGCATTTTGGCCCGATCCAAGAAGCCCTCTTTCTTTTCGTCCAGATTTTCCATTAGCCTTTAGAAAAACACCCTGATTTCAGATTTTACGTCTTTAAGCGCCATTTGGATTGCATCGTTTTTTTGGTCAAGGGTGATTTGGAAAATCCTCCTGGCCAGTTCGATGCCGCGCGCCTCTTCGGGCATGTCCTGCATCGCCGTATTGATGATGGTCACCACACTTTCGACCGCGCGCCGCACACCTTCCCAAGTCTCGTCTGAGAAGTATACTTGCTGGGAAAGGTTATGGTTGAACTCCTCGCGGACTTCGTGGAGGAGTTGCCCGTAGAATTCCCTTGCCGAATACTCCGGATTGTTGATCCGACGAACCAGATTGTTGGGTGTGATGCGCTCCAACAGCAGGCAAAGCCTCTCGCCAGCCTGTATCCGCAGCGGCGTGATGATCTGATTGTTGGCTGTTTTGAGTTCAACGGCCATCTTTTCACGCTCCTTTTTCATGAAAGACATGATGGTCAGGTACATGCCATAGATGACCAATCCTGCGGGCAATACGATCTTCAACAAATCAGCTAAAAACTCCATAATCATTCGAATTTGTTTCGAATATCTGAAAATATCCCCATCAAAAAACTTCGGGAATGGATATTTTTGCTCCGAAAAATGAACCAGCTGCAGCAATTTTCCATTTTGGCAATATGATGATCCCCATTCAAATCACCGAAAAAGCCCAATCCGAAATCCGGTACATCATGGCCAACAAGAACATCCCTACCGACTACGCGCTCCGGGTCGGTGTGAAGGGAGGTGGCTGCGGTGGCATGTCCTACCTACTCGGATTTGACAAGGCCAAGACAGGCGACGAGCAGTTCGAAATCGGCGGCATTCCTGTGCTGATAGAAAAAAAGCACCTGATGTTCCTCATGGGCATGCAGGTGGACTTTGTGGATGAGGCCGAGGCGAGGGGCTTTACCTTCTTGAATCCGGAAATTCCCAAGCGGCATGATGTGGCGGGAAGAGAGGTTTGAGACTGGGGGAATTTGTAAAAAGTACCAGGTACAAAGTACCAAGAATTGCGCGGTTGAAATTTGACGATTTCTAGTTTGCTACGATTTCTTCCCCTTCCAACTTTATTGAGTGACTGTCAATAAACCAATCGTCAGACCTGCGCTGCATACTGCAACTGACCACTGCCAACTCAGAAAGGGTTCTTTGCAAAAAAACAAACACAAGCAAAATATGGAATACGAGCGTGAGCACGCTACCCCTTCCTCCGCAAATCCATCACCGCTTCCTTTTCTTCTCCTTTTAGCTTTAGGATGCGAACCACTCGGTGGGGCGAAGGTTTTGCGATCGACAGCATTACAAGAGTAATGGCAAAAGTCACCGTGAAGATCGCATGGTCGAAAAGCAACAATCCTGCTGCCGACAAAATCGCCGATGCAAACAAAATCCAAAACCTCAGCAACGTCTTTTGTCCATAGGCCACCATGCGCTCTTCCAATGACAAGTCCTGATTTAGAATATCCTTAATTGCAGTACGGAAAAAGTACCATTGGAACAGCAGCAGTATCGTCAACATCCCCAACAAGAAAGATTCCCACCAGCTTGACAATTCCGGCAGGTTGATTTCAAATAGCCGCCGCTGTGAATACAAGTACACAAACCCAAAAACAGGCAACGGAAGAATGATGAGCAAAAGGACCTTCTGCTCCATCGATTCATAGATTTTTCTCAAGTGGGGATATTCCAAGGCCTTATTCGATGATGATTTTGATGTTGTCACTTGCGGGTTTCGAAGAGCAGCAGAGGATATAACCTTGTGCGATTTCACTTGGGCTCAATCCCGCATCTTCGATCATATCGACTTTACCGGAAACCAAACGGCCACGGCAAGCGGTGCACAGGCCGCTTTGACAGCTATAAGGCATATCCAAGTCCTTGTCCAAACCAGCCTCCAAAATTGTCTTGCCGGCAGGTACATCAAAGTGATGGGTTTTTCCTTCCAATACCACCTCTATATCCCGCGTCAAAGATGGCGCCAACTGACCGGAAGCCTGCATGGATTTCTCTTTAGCATCAAGATCGCTGTAGAAACTCTCCTTGTGGATACGCTCCGGATTTTCCTTGCGTTCGGCAAGTAAGTCCATGGCGATTTCCATCATCCCTTCGGGTCCACATAGAAAAAAGTGCGTGGCCTCAGCGTTTTTGTCAATTGCTGAATCCAAGTAATTGGCTAAAACGGTATGGTTGAGTCTACCCTTGGAACCGGTCCATGAAGCGCTTGGCTTTGAGAGCTGATGGGTGACTTGAAAACGGGGGCCATATTGGGATTCCAAGTTTTCGAGTGCTTTTTTGAAAATGACACCTTCCTCCGAGCGGCTACAGAACAACAGACTCACTTTAGACTGGGGCTCGTTGATCAGCAGGGATTTGGCAATGCCCATGATCGGAGTGATTCCGCTGCCGCCGGCAATCATGACAAGCTGACGGGCGTTTTTGGAATGAAAATCCAAGGTGAAATTACCCAAGGGCTTCATGATATTGATCGTCTTGCCAGGGCGAATATGGTCATTGAGATAGTTGGAGACCAGTCCTTTGTCGACACGCTTGACGGTAATGCCGGGATGTGGATCGACAAAAGGCGATGTACAAAGGCTATAGGACCGCCGTACTTCCTTCCCATCGATCTCAAGAATCACAGTCAAATATTGCCCGGGCTTGTAGTCCAGATAGGGTTCCGGTTGTTCAAAATAAATCGTTACCGTATCGGGAGTTTCCTTCACGACCTCACGTACTTTGAGCGATAGGTACTGGTCTCCCTTTTTTGGTTCGTCTTTCTTTTTCTTGAATAAATTAAACATGATCTCGCGTTAGTTTGTACTGCCGATCCGATTTAGCTGCCGCAAAAATAAGCAAGGACTTTAGATTTGCGGGAAAAGACTCCGGGATTATCGGAAATCGTCAACTCCTAAACAGCAAAGCGCCCGTAAAGTTTCCCAACGAATTATTTCCTAAATGTGATTTTGTCCCAATACTTCGCAAATGTCCGAGATGACTTCGGGAAATTCGGCCTTTAGGGCTAACTTGCGCCCTTTATATCGCATACTCTCCTTATGAACCTGAACCTTCTGACCGCAGTCAGTTCCGTCGACGGCCGATATGGCAACAAAACACAGAGCCTCCGGGCTTATTTTTCCGAATTTGCCCTGATCAGGTATCGCGTCCATGTCGAGTTGGAGTATTTTATTGCCCTATGCCAACTCCCTGTGCCGCAACTGGCATCGTTTGACAAAAATATTTTCCCAAAACTGCGGGAAATCGTGGCCAATTTCTCGCTAGTGGATGCAGAATCCATCAAGGAAACCGAGAAAACCACCAACCACGATGTGAAAGCGGTAGAGTATTTTTTAAAGGAAAAATTCGATGGATTGGGATTGGAAGCTTACAAGGAATTCATCCACTTTGGACTTACTTCCCAAGATATCAACAACACGTCCATCCCGCTCATGCTGAAGGATGGGCTTCAGGCGGTTATTTTGCCAGCTTTATTACAGGTCAAGGAAAAACTGGCTACCCAAGCCGCAACTTGGAAAGACATTTCCATGCTGGCCAAAACCCACGGACAGCCTGCTTCTCCGACACGATTGGGGAAAGAAATTGAGGTATTTGTCGTCCGTCTGGAAAAGCAGCTGGATCTATTGGCGCAGGTGCCGTATTCGGCCAAGTTTGGCGGAGCCACGGGAAACATGAACGCACACTTCGTGGCCTATCCCAACACCGACTGGAACGGATTTGCCGAACATTTTGTGACAGATTATCTCGGACTTGTTAGAAGCTATCCGACCACCCAAATAGAACACTACGATAATATCGCAGCACTTTTTGATGCTTGGAAAAGGATCAACACCATTCTGCTCGACCTTTCCAAAGACGTGTGGCAATATGTGGCGATGAACTATTTCAAGCAAAAAATCAAAGCGGGTGAAATCGGTTCCTCGGCCATGCCTCACAAGGTAAATCCTATAGATTTTGAAAACGCGGAGGGAAACCTCGGGATTGCCAATGCGCTTTTGGAACATCTCGCCGCAAAACTTCCGATCAGTAGACTGCAGCGGGATTTGACTGACAGTACGGTTCTACGCGTTGTCGGGGTACCGTTTGCCCATATGCTGATTGCTTTTGATTCACTGATCAAAGGGCTTGGAAAATTGGAACTTAACCAAGCCGCAATCGATGCGGATTTGGAAGAAAACTGGGCGGTGGTGGCCGAAGCAATCCAAACGATTCTTAGACGTGAGGGATTCCCAAGACCATACGAAGCACTAAAGGAACTCACCAGGACGAATGAGAAAATCACGCAAAGCTCGATCCACAGGTTCATCGAATCGCTGGATGTTTCAGAGCAGATCAAACAAGAACTCAAAAGAATTACACCTTTCAACTATACTGGAAGGTAGCATATTAAAAACCATTCGATGGGGAAGTTTACCCATCAGATAAAAATACGGGCTGATTTGGTGTTTTTCACCTCAGCCCATTTTTTTTGTTCCGATTTCCGCTAAAAATTATATTTTAGGGAACCTTAAGCTAATTAGAACCAATTCAAGCCCAAATAGATGACCAAGAATGTTTTTTCCCAGCTTAGCAATGACCTTCCCGCCGGCTTGGTAGTCTTCCTCGTCGCATTGCCACTTTGCTTGGGAATCGCATTGGCTTCAGGAGCGCCCTTGTTTTCGGGGATTATTGCGGGTGTCATTGGAGGAATTGTGATTGGCTCACTTTCTGGCTCGCACACTTCTGTGTCCGGTCCGGCTGCAGGACTTACAGTGATCGTATTGAATGCGATCACGGAACTCGGTGCTTTCAATATTTTTCTTTTGGCGGTGGTATTGGCAGGGATTATTCAGATAGTTTTGGGCGTGCTGAAAGCTGGCGTGATCGGATACTATTTCCCTACCTCGGTAATCAAGGGCATGCTGGCGGGGATCGGCATTATCCTCATCATCAAGCAGATTCCTTATGCGTTTGGAGTGAATGAGACAAAAGATCTCGATAAATACATTCCATTTGTCAATGACCTGGATGCGGTTATGGCCCTCAAAAATCTGGGGAATCAACTTGATGTTGGTGCCATTATCATCTCTGCTGTATCAATCGGTATTCTGATACTGTGGGATCATCCAGTCATCAAGAAAGCCAGATTTTCAAAAGTGATCCCAGGCCCTTTGGTAGTGGTACTTCTCGGTATTGGTATCAACAAATTCTTCAAGTTCGTCATCCCAAGCCTTTACCTCAATGTCGAGGACAAAGTGATCCTGCCAAGAATCAGCTCTGTTGGGGAATTCAGCTCATTGTTCATGATGCCGGATTTCTCTCAAATTCTGAACCCCGATGTTTGGCTGGCCGCAGTCACAATAGGAATAATTGCCAGCTTGGAGACGCTCCTAAGTTTGGAAGCAGCGGACAAAATTGACCCATTGAAGCGTATTTCACCGCCGAACCGAGAATTGCTTGCACAGGGCACCGGCAATATTATCAATGGGCTGATTGGCGGATTACCAGTTACAGCCGTCATCGTAAGGAGTTCCGCAAACGTGACAGCAGGAAGCCGAACAAAACTGTCGGCGATTTTCCATGGATTTTTGCTCTTTGCTTCAGTAATTTTCATCCCAGGATTGTTGAATCTAATCCCGCTTGCCTGTCTAGCAGCTGTTTTGATTATGGTGGGATACAAGCTCGCGAAGGTTTCTCTTTTCCGTACCCAAGCCAAGCTTGGCTGGGATCAATTCCTCCCGTTTATCATCACGATATTGGGAATTGTGCTCTTCGACCTGTTGATAGGAATCGGTTTGGGGATGGGCGTGGCGATGGTATTTATCCTTCTCAGGAATTTCCAAAATTCCTATTTGTTGGAGGAAAGCAAAGAAGAACAAGGAGACACCGTCCGAATCGTGCTTTCGGAGGAAGTAAGCTTTTTGAATAAAGGTGCTTTGATCAAGGCCCTGGACGATATACCCGATGGGAAGCATGTCATCATCGACGGCTCCAATTCAAAAGTGATAGATTACGATGTTTTGGAAGTGATCGAAAACTTCAAGACGAATGCCGCCACAAAGAACATCGAAGTGGATACCATCAAAATCCGCTCGGTCAAGGTCGGAGGATTACACTGAGGGGAGAAAAATTTCCGCCATCATACAGCGGGCGCTACCGCCTCCTATTTTTTCTATCGTGGGTATCTTTGGAACGATGATTTTGGTGAATTTGGAAATGGCGTTTCTTTGTGCGTCAGCCAAAGACTGGTACGCGGCATCTGACATCACTGTGAATTTCTCGCCTTTTTGATTTTTCACTTCCAGCATGTTTCCTGCAAATTGAAACTTCTGTTTGGCAGAAATAGGAATCAGCTTTTTGCCTGTCTTTTCGATATACACCTGCACTCTGAGCCTTTCTGATGCCAAAGAAATACTCTCCAAACACACTATCGCAATATCAGTACCGACATGCATCATGACGTTGGTGTGGTAGATTGGGGAACTTTTGCCATCTATGACCTGCGAAGCGGTGAAATCTACAACCTCAAAATCCATCAACCGACCAAAATACTCCAACGGTACCGGGTGCGTTCGTTCTGACTTGGAGGCATAAACAATGTGATTGACGCGATCGAGGATAAGACTTCCCGTTCCCTCTAGATACTGATTGTCTTTTTCGAAAAAGCTCAAGTCGATGATTTCGTTGACCTTGAAGCCATTGTTGATCAACCATTCGATGATGTCCTTCCTACGTTCGAGCCGGCGATTTGGCGAAAACATCGGATACAAGATGATTTTCCCATCCTCATGTGTACTGAACCAATTGTTTGGAAAAATCGCGTCAGTCTTCTTAGGTTCAGAAGTGTCATCAATCACCAAAACCCTGACACCATGCTCCCGAAGCAGTCTCACAAAACCATCAAATTCCACTTGCGCTAGCTGGTTAATTTCTATGGAGTCTCGGCCGTCCCGCTGTTGGTAAAAATTATTTTCAGCCGTTTCTGGGTTGAACCCGAAGTTGGCCGGCCTGACCATAAGGATTGTGGAAGTCGTTTGCTGGTACATGGACGTAAAATTAGGGGAATGTCGGCAATCTACTTCCTGTCGTAGCGATAAAGGATAGGATCTATTCTGAATCTCTTCTCGCTAAGCGTGAAGTAACTTTTGCCATTGGGGTGAAAAGCGATGGCTTCTCCTTGGGGTTCGGGTTTGTAAGGCAACAGTAAAGGCGGCCGCGAAAGTGCATCGGGAATACTTTCCCCTTCCCTCCTTTTCCAATAATACACGCTGAAGTAGTTCCTGATAAGAATTTCACTTCCGTCTATGGAAATATCTCCACCTGTTGCCATGGTGAAAGGAAGTTCCATGACTTTTTCGAGCATGGCTTCTTTTTTTTCAAAGGCATCAAGTCCAACTCTGTAAAGGGTACTGAGAGTGTCACGTTTGGTGAGGATATAGAATGTTTTTGAAACTGGGTCCAGCATCAGGGTCTCCGCATCCCTTTGTCCATCGGGATACTTGAGCTTCATTACATCTGGCTTGATTCGTTGCTCACCGCCAAGGGAATCTGGTTCAGCGATTCTCAAAATTCTGATTGAGTTCCATTGAGCCCGATTATCTCCAATCTCTCCTACGTAGATATAGCTGACATTTGGATCCGGGCCAGGGCCCACTGCAATATCCTCCCAATCCCTATTGTACACGTCCTTTAGGCGAATTGTGCCAAGGTCCTTTCCCAACGTGTCGAAGATATACAGGCGTGGACTGCTTCCGCTGTCGTTGTGCCCATAAATGACGCCATCGTACCGATGCGAAAACGCCATACCGCTCGCCTCCTTTAGCTTTTTGTTTTCCAAAGCACCAACTGCAACCTGATCACCAAAGATGGTTTTGTCAAACGCCCGCTTATCGAAAAAGAAAACGTCAGGATAGGGCACGTTCAATGCTATCCAAGCAGGAAAAAACACCAGAATAAGTAAAACTTTAAGTAAATGATCCATCAAGTGGGATTGTTCCGATAGCGAGGCAAAAATCGGGATTAATTAAGCCGCGCAAAGTTAAGTTTTGTTAATGTCTTGGGCTAACTCTTGTTTCAAAAACACAAGACGAAAAGATATGCCTTTAGTTCCTCGAAGAAGGAGCTTTGGGAAAATCCGGCCGAGCTATTTTTTTGAGTAGAAATATAAATCGGGAACCTTATCATTAGCTTTTTCACTCAGGGTGAAATATCCGCCATCTAGATGAAAACAAAACGCTTCGCCCTGTGGCTCGCGCTGGTATGGAAGGAGTTCCGGGGTACCCGCCAACATATCAACAAACGACTGCTTGGGCTGTCGCGTCCAGTAAAAAATTCGGTCATAGGTCTTTATCGCAACCTGCAATCCATCCTTTGAAACCGATCCCGCCGTAATGAACGTAAAGGGAAAAGTCCCGACGTCCACTGGCGTGTTTTGTCCAGAAGACTTTTGTGGAAAGGGTATTTCATACACCTTGCCGAGGAAATCCCGCTTGGTCACCAGATAGATATTTTTCGTGAGCGGATCTATCAGCAAACATTCAACGTCATGATTTTTTGCTGGGTATTTGAAGTCAATCTTGTCGATACCCTCGGAAATAGATATGTTTTTGCCCCGCTGCTGTTCGGCAAATTTCGGCTCTTCAAACCTTAGGATAGCATAATCGCCATATTTCTGCTCATTGTCACCAGTCTCGGCAATATAGATATAGCTTTTTCCGGCAATTGGACCTGGACCGATTTCCATGTCCTCCCAATCACGGTTGGAAAACCCAGCTAAAGTGTAAGATCCGACGGTCTCGGAATTGGAAGCATCCAGCAGGTAAATAGTCGCACCATCCCCGGAATCCTGGTGAACCCAAATGAATCCGGGATTGGTAATACTAAAGGCCATTCCTGAAACCTCGTCCAAATCCACCGTACCAAGACTTTTGGGGATTTCGACATAAGCAGTCGAGATACTCAAATCCTGAACCTTGTATTCCGATTTAAAGGGAATAAAGCTCGTTGGGTCGGAGATTTCGGTCTCCGACTTATTTTGGCAAGAAGCGGCGCTGATATTAAAAAGCAGCGCTAGTCCAAAAGACCAAGCGAACTGGAACCGACTGAATTTAGAAAGATTGATTTTGCCTCGATGCTTCATCATGTATCAATAAAAAAGCGGCATCACTGCCGCTTTCAATTTCTGGATTTGGGCCACTAACCAGCCTTTTCCTTTTTATCAACTGTGATTGTCAACTGATCGCCCTCTCCAAGGTAATCCGCCAAAATCACGTCGCCCTCTGACAATTCCCCTTTCAAAATCTCCTCGGCAAGTGCATCTTCCAAATATTTTTGGATTGCACGATTCAATGGTCTCGCTCCATATTGCTGGTCGTAACCCTTCTCGGCAAGGAAATCCTTCGCCTTGTCAGTGAGCTGGATGGAGTATCCCAAGTCTGTAATTCTGGAAAACAGCTTCTTGAGGCTGATTTCGATTATCTTATGGATATGTTCCTTGTCTAGGGAATTAAACACAACGACATCATCCAATCTGTTCAAGAATTCCGGGCTAAACGCCTTTTTCAGCGCGCTTTGAATCGTGGATTTCATCACATCGTCCATGCTGGTTTGCTTGGACTTGGAGGCAAACCCGATTCCCGCACCAAAGTCCTTCAGATCCCGGACACCAATATTGGAAGTCATGATGATGATCGTGTTCCTGAAATCCACTCTTCTTCCCAATCCGTCTGTGAGAATACCATCGTCCAATACCTGCAAGAGGATGTTGAATACGTCTGGGTGTGCTTTTTCTATCTCGTCCAAAAGAACAACTGAGTAGGGTTTTCTTCTGACTTTCTCGGTCAACTGACCACCTTCTTCATATCCGACGTATCCGGGAGGCGCTCCCACCAAACGAGAAACGCTGAATTTCTCCATGTACTCTGACATGTCGATCCTCACGAGCGAGTCCTCTTTGTCAAAAAGGTATGTCGCAAGGGTTTTGGCCAATTCAGTCTTTCCGACACCAGTTGGACCTAGGAATATAAATGAACCGATCGGTTTTTTCGGATCTTTCAACCCCACCCTGGTCCTTTGGATTGCCTTGGTCAATTTCTTGATGGCCTCTTCCTGTCCAATCACTTTGGACTGGAGTTCCTCGTTCATATTGAGGAGTTTGATTCCCTCATTTTGGGCAATCCGCTTGGCAGGAATTCCGGTCATCATTGCGATCACCTCAGCTACGTTATCTTCCTCGACCATGTAGCGCTTGGTTCTGCTTTCTTCCTCCCATTTTGCTTTCGCGTTTTCGAGTTGCTCCAGCAGTTTCTTTTCCTTATCCCGCAACTGGGCCGCCTCTTCATATTTTTGGCTTTTGACAACCCGGTTTTTCTCGATCTTGATCTTCTCTACATCCTCTTCTAGCTTGAGGATTTCTTCTGGGACATGGATATTGTTAATATGCACCCTTGCCCCTGCTTCATCTAGGATGTCAATTGCCTTATCCGGAAGGAACCTGTCAGAAATGTATCTATCGGACAGCTTCACGCAAGCATCGATTGCTTCCGGCGTGTAGATCACGTTGTGGTGATCTTCATATTTGTCTTTGATATTGTTGAGAATCTGAATGGTTTCCTCAGGTGAAGTAGCATCCACCATGACCATTTGGAACCTCCTGGCCAATGCGCCATCCTTTTCGATATACTGCCTGTATTCATCCAAGGTGGTCGCACCGATGCATTGGATTTCACCCCTCGCCAAAGCTGGCTTAAACATGTTGGAAGCATCAAGAGAACCACTTGCGCCACCTGCACCAACGATCGTGTGCAACTCATCAATAAACAGGATCACATTGGGGGACTTTTCAAGCTCGTTCATGACGGCTTTCATCCGCTCCTCAAACTGACCACGGTATTTGGTCCCCGCTACCAAAGATGCCAAATCCAAGGTGACTACGCGCTTGTTGAACAATACGCGGGACACTTTTTTCTGGACAATCCTCAAAGCCAAGCCTTCGGCAATCGCCGTCTTTCCAACTCCAGGCTCTCCAATAAGTATCGGGTTGTTTTTCTTTCTTCTGGAAAGGATCTGTGCAACCCTTTCGATTTCCTTTTCGCGTCCAATGATAGGATCGAGTT
Source organism: Mariniradius sediminis (assembly GCF_021491425.1). Taxonomy (NCBI): domain Bacteria; kingdom Pseudomonadati; phylum Bacteroidota; class Cytophagia; order Cytophagales; family Cyclobacteriaceae; genus Mariniradius; species Mariniradius sediminis. The sequence continues at coordinate 15,275 of NZ_JAKEVZ010000027.1, forward strand.
TATCTTCCTCGGCCATTTTCGTTAGATCACGACCAAAATTGTCCAATACTGGCGTTCTGGATTTTTCGCTTGTACCACTCTTTGCAGAACTGGAAGAACTTCCCGAGGAGGAACCAAACAACTTGGACCCATCTTCATCCGGATCGTCGGCTTCTGCCTTTGCCTTGGGAGCAGAGTCGGTTTGGAACTCAAGCATTTCCTTCACAGCATCATAAGTTGTATCAAACTTGTGCAAAATCTGAGTAGCGATATTGTCTTCGTCACGCAGAATCGAAAGCAACAAATGCTCGGTTCCGATCAGTTGGCTCTTGAATATTTTGGCCTCCAAATAAGTGATTTTGAGGACTTTTTCTGATTGCCTGGTAAGCGGAATGTTTGCGAGATTTTTGACATTGTGCGTAGCCGTACCCTTTACGGCTCTTTCGATTGAGTTGCGCAGCTCATCGAGCGGCACTCCCAATTTCTTCAATATGGAAACAGCGACGCCTTCCCCCTCACGGATCATGCCCAGCAAGAGGTGCTCTGTACCAATGTAATCATGCCCCAACCTGAGAGCTTCCTCTCGGCTTAGGGAGATCACCTCTTTGACCCTGTTTGAAAATTTTGCTTCCATGCAATTCCTTTCTAGTTTTTCCTCTATTTCAGTAATAATGTTACCGAATTTGTTTTAAAAACACAATCAAAAGACTGATTGTTCATTTATTTTTTTTGAGAGATTCAGAACCACTTTTGACTCAGGACCTTTGCAAAACAACAAATCCAGCACGCTTAGGTTGGGCTCAAAGTCCCTGCCAAACATCTGGCTGTAGGGTACCTCTGTCATGAACGAACGAGCCGAAAAATCGGCCTTCGGATCGCAAATCCCACCCAAACCGTCAATATGCGCTACCGCTTCAAGGTTTTCCATTTCCTGAAGGGAAATATTAAGGCCCAGCAGTTTCAGACAAACTGTCAGTAGTTCCCAATTCATGTCCCACAAAAACGTCAGGTCCTTATCAAACACCTCCTCAAAATACGGAAAGTAAAACTCAAAAAACGGAGCCTTCCCATAGCCACTCTGAATTCCCCGCAAATGAACGTTTTTCCATTTTTGGGAATAGTCGATCCTCATATCCTTGTAGGGCATCTTCTTTCGGCCCGAATGGACCGGGACAGTAAGCGTATCGACTTTGTTTGCGAGCAGAATCCGAGCACGATTTCGATAGGTTTGCTTTTGATAAGGGGCACTCGGATCGAAAGCAAGTCGCTCAAAACCCGATACAGCCACAAAGAACTCAATCGGCGGCAGGTACATCAATACAGACAGGGCCGCGCTGGTCATTTTTCAATCAATTTTGAATAATAGGATATCAAAGTATTTCGTCGACTGGACCAAGACCTTCCCGCACGACTTCAATATCATCTCCTGTACAATCCAAGATCGTAGAGGCGACATTTTTTCCATAGCCACCATCTATGACCACATCCACATGATCCCGGAATTTCTCAAAAATCAGTTCTGGGTCTGTACTGTATTCGATCACGTCATCATCATCCCTGATCGAAGTGGTCAGAATGGGAGAACCCAATTCCTTGACCAACAAACGTGGGATAGCGTGGTCGGGAACCCGAATACCTACAGTCTTCTTGTTGCTGTTAAGGATTTTGGGCACGTTGTTGTTTGCCTCCAAAATGAAGGTGTAAGGCCCGGGAAGTGCCTTTTTCATGATCTTGAAGACAGGCGTGCTTAGGGCCCTTGTGTACTCGGAAATATTGCTGAGGTCGTAGCAGATAAAGGAAAAATTGTGGTGCTTAGGCTTTATTCCCTTGATCCTTGCAATCCGCTCGATCGCGCGCTGGTTGTGGATGTCACAGCCCATCCCATACACCGTGTCTGTTGGATAGATGATAATGCCACCATCTCTCAAAATGTCCACAATCCTGCTGACCTTTCTCATGTCAGGATTTTCCGGGTATAACTTGATGAATTCGGCAGCCATTTTTTTAATTTTTAGATGGACAAAATCAATCAACTCGTATATGTCTGTACCATTTAATAAACTCATCAACAATTGGAACATCAGCGTCCGCCCAATCCAATCCAACCAGTTCATTCACTCCCAACCAAATTACTGCTTGGTGTTCCACGGGATCGGGATTTCCGTCTACAATTCTTGCCAGAAAAGGGATGAGTTCAATCTGTTTTCCCTCTGAATACCTGTGAAAATTACTCCTGAATTCCTGCAAAATCTCAATTTCGATACCTAATTCTTCGCTTAATTCTCGCTTCAGGGCATGCTCCGGTTTTTCTCCCGGTTCAATTTTGCCGCCAGGAAATTCCCACTTGTGAGGCAGAGACATTGTGGCACTTCGTTGTGCGCAGAGTATCTTGTCATTGTCCACCAAAATCGCGCAGCACACTTTGATAGTTTCTCCCATGGAGTACAAAGATGCATTTCCCTTGAACAAAAATCTCTATTTTTGCCGTTAACGCTTCAAAATTCCTCAGGAAAAAATGCTCCAAGACAAAAAACTGAAAATCTACCTAGTCGCCGTCATTACGATTTCTGTCTTGTTGGTTTCCTTCACGTTCTATTTCTACCAAGCTTTTTTTAGCCCAAATGCCCTGACTGACAAGGAAGAAAATTATGTCCTGAAGATCCCCAGCAACAGTACTTTCCGGATGGTATCTGATTCCCTGTTGGAAAATGGAGTAATCAACGATGTGGTGACTTTCAGCTTTGTAGCAAAAGTCCTTAACTACCAAGAAGCCGTCAAGCCTGGATTGTATACTATCCCACCAAAGACCAGCAACCTGAACCTGATACGCCTTTTACGGTCGGGAAGGCAAACTCCAGTACGGCTGACATTCAACAATGTGCGCACAAAATCCGACCTCGCAGAAAAGATTACCAGCAATCTTGAAATTTCGGACGAACAATTCTTGGAGCTACTGACGGACTCGGTTTATATCAGGAAATTTGGTTTCGAGGAAGAGACGATCATGGCAATGTTTATCCCCAACACATACGAGGTGTGGTGGAACACCAGTGCAGAAGGCCTCTTTGACCGAATGCATCAGGAATACACCAAATTTTGGACGGAACCGAGGAAAAAGAAAGCCGAGCAACTTGGACTTAGTCCATTGGAAGTGTCAACGCTTGCTTCAATCGTGCAGGCCGAAACCCAAAAAGCGGATGAAAGACCCAAGGTAGCGGGAGTGTACCTCAATCGTTTAAGGATAAGAATGCCCTTGCAGGCGGACCCGACTTTGGTGTTTGCGGTGGGTGATTTTGGACTGAAGCGCGTGCTCAATGTCCACAAAGAGATAGATAGTCCTTACAATACCTACAAAAACATTGGCTTGCCTCCAGGTCCAATTAACCTACCGGAAATCTCCGCATTGGACGCCGTCCTGAATGCCGAACAGCACAAATACCTGTACTTCTGTGCTAAGGACGATTTCTCCGGATACCACGCTTTTGCCAGTAATTATGACGAACATATGCGCAACGCCCGCAGGTATCAGGCTGCGCTGAACCAAGCAAAGATTTTCTAGGATGTTTACCTCGGAGACACAAATACGCGTCAGATATGCGGAAACCGACCAAATGGGCTATGTCTATTATGGGAACTATGCCATGTATTTTGAAGTGGCAAGGGTCGAATCACTGCGCGCTGCGGGATTTTCCTACAAGCAAATGGAAGAAGACGGTGTCATTATGCCTGTGCTAGAGTTGCATACCCAGTTTGTAAGGCCAGGGAAATATGACGAACTGCTGACCATTCGGACGATGATTCCAGAGATGCCCGGCATCAGAATAAGATTTGAATATGAGGTAGTTAACGAAAAAGGAGAAACAATCACCAAAGGGTGGACGACGTTGACCTTCCTGAAAAAAGACTCCCATAGACCCTGCAGACCTCCCCAATATTTGCTAGATTTATTACAACCATATTTTCCGTGAGGGACATTTTTGAGTGAAAAGAAGAATCCGTCTGTTTTCTATCCATTTTACGCGGCAAGCCAAATTGCTCAGGAAATTTCACCTGCGTGACCCTCGGATCAATCTTTACGATGTGGGCAGGATCTTTATGGGGCAAATGCGCAAAGATGAAATCACCGAACGAGCCGGTGCGATGGCTTTTAGTTTTACAATCGCATTGTTTCCGCTGCTCCTCTTTCTACTGAACATGATACCTTATATCGGGCTTTTCTTCCCCGACGTGACAACTCAAAATATCTTGATGTTTGTAGCGGAGTATATTCCGAAGTCCATTTATCAGGAAGCGGAAACAACCATCATGGACATTGTCAGCAAACCGCGACAAAGCTTATTGTCATTGGGTTTCTTCCTGGCGCTTTTCCTCGCCACCAATGGAGTGGTGTCAATGATGAACGCATTCAATGCGGTATACCGGACAAAGGAAAACCGGACTTTTCTCGTCACGCGACTTATTGCTGTCAGCATTGTGATGATGCTTGTCCTCGCAATCTGCGGGGCTGTAGTGGTGATGATCCTGGGGAGCAGCATACTCTATCGGATTTCGGAGTGGGAGATCGTATCGGGAGGACTTTATATATTCATGCTGACGGTTTTTAGGTTCCTCGTATTGTTGTCTGTATTTATGATAACGGTAGCCTTTATTTTTCGCTTTGCCCCAGCTGTGCATGACAAATGGCGGTTTTTTTCTGCGGGTTCGATTACCGCAGGCGTTCTAATCACGTTCGGGTTCTACTTATTCTCTTTTTACCTGAACAATTTCGCGACCTACAACAAACTTTACGGATCCATTGGAGCCATGATCGCTGTCATGCTGTGGCTGTTTATCACATCCCTAATAGTCTTGGTTAGTTTTGAGATAAATGTAAGCCTAGACAAAGCTGCTGAAATCCATTTGCCGAAAAAGAGAGTAAACCAAGTCGATTGACCTGATTTTTGTCATAATAATTCGGTATATTCATCAGGTTTGGATTTTTTCCCATTATCTAAATTTGTAAAAAATTACTCCCATGGAAACCAATAAAAGCATTTTTATAGCCACGACGCAGCCCTTTAGCGGAAAATCAATCATCGCCCTTGGTCTTGTGGATATGCTACTCGCCAAATCCCACAACATCGGATACTTCAAGCCGATTGTAAACCACGCGCCCGATGTCAAAAGGGACGCACACATTGAGACGCTGATAAAGCATTTTAAGCTTCCAATCCAATACAACAACACCTACGCATTCACAAAAGAGGCCGCCAATCAGTTGGTTGAAAATGGACTCCAAGGAGAAATCATTGACACCATCATCAGCAAATACAAAAGTCTTGAAGAGAAGTATGATTTCACCGTGATAGAAGGTAGTGATTTTTTGGGTGAGGGTACGGCGTTTGAATTTGACGGCAACGTCATGATTGCCAAGAACTTGGGCACGCCCGTCATGATTGTCTTATCAGGAGAAGGCAAGACCCCTTCCCAAATTGCCACCGCGGCGAATGTCACGATCAATAGCTTCAAAAGCCGAAAGGTAAAAGTGATCGCCGTCGTAATCAACAAGGTGGAGACAAGTCAATTGGATGAGGTAAGGGCCGTCGTTAGTACGCAGGTGAAAAAGGACATCATCTGCACAGTAATACCTACCATCAAAGAATTGAAAAGCCCGTCAATGAAGGAAATCAAAGACCATTTGGGTGCGGATGTCTTGTTTGGCGGCGATTATCTCGCCAATCCGGTGGACCATTTCATCTTTGGAGCGATGCAGATTTCAAACTTTTTGAACCATATACGTGCCAACGTACTGATCGTAACTCCTGGTGACCGAGCAGATATTATAATGGCATCCCTTCAAGCCAACCAATCCAAAAACTATCCCAAGATAGCGGGTATAGTACTCACGGGCGGATTTGAAATCGCAGATTCTGTAATCAAACTTATCAAAGGTGCGGATATCAGGGTCCCGATATTACGGGTGGAAGAACCCTCATTCTACGCTGCAACCAAAGTAGCTTCCATCCATTCAAGGATTACCCCCGAGAGCATCGAGAAAATTCACATTGCAACGGACACGTTCCGGAAATATATCGATGTAGATCGTTTGGAAAAAGAACTGGTCAAATTCAATTCGTCAGGAATCACCCCAAGGATGTTTCAGTATCAGCTTGTTTCTTGGGCAAGAAACAAGAAAAAACACATTGTACTTCCCGAAGGCATAGATGAAAGAATCCTAAAAGCAGCCGACAGACTAGTCAGACAAGGAATTGTTAATGTCACGCTTTTGGGCAACTTAAATGACATCACGGGCACAATCAACCGCTTGGGTCTCCAACTCACCCAAGATAATTGTCAAATCATTGATCCTCATGACTCAATCTTTTTTGAGGATTATGCCCAAACCTTGTTTGAACTTAGAAAAGGAAAAAATATGCCACTTGAAGTCGCTCGGGACTTGATGACCGACGTATCCTATTTCGGCACGATGATGGTCCACAAGGGACATGCGGATGGTATGGTATCCGGTGCAATGCATACAACGGCGCATACGATCCGGCCAGCACTGCAGTTCATCAAGACCAAACCGGGTATATCGCTGGTTTCATCCATATTTTTCATGTGTTTGCCCGACCGTGTGACGGTATTTGGAGATTGCGCAATCAACATCAATCCAACTGCAGAAGAACTCGCAGAGATCGCTATTTCCTCGGCTGATACAGCTACAAAGTTTGGAATTGAACCCCGGGTTGCAATGCTTTCTTATTCATCAGGCGCTTCTGGTACCGGCGAAGACGTTGAAAAAGTCCGCACTGCCACGGAACTTGTCCGGCAAAATCGTAAAGACATCAAAGTCGAAGGGCCCATCCAATATGATGCCGCTGTGGACCCACTCACTGGAAAACAAAAAATGCCAGATTCAGAGGTTGCTGGCCAAGCTTCTGTGTTGATTTTCCCCGATCTCAACACAGGAAACAATACCTACAAAGCTGTTCAAAGAGAAACAGGAGCAATTGCAATAGGTCCGATGCTACAAGGATTAAATAAGCCGGTGAATGACCTGAGCCGTGGTTGTACTGTCGATGATATTTTCAATACTGTCGTCATCACGGCGATTCAGGCCCAAGAATAGTCAGTGTCGTTGGAGTAATATCAGCCAAGCCTGATATACGTCGCCAGCCTCCAAAACCTCCTTTGCGAATTGGTGAAGGTGAAAGTAGAAGCTTTCGGGATCATTCTTAAACCTTGCTTTCATCTCCACGATTTCGGGGCTTTGTGAAAATTCCAAAATTTCGGATCCAGTAGGCAATGCTTCTGCATTCCCAAGCCTACCGAGGTTGTTACCTGTCAAAACCGGGCTGTTTCGAATGATTTCTGGGATTTGATCTACACCAATCCCTCGATTTCTGATTGGTTTTGGGATTTCAAACAATGCTTGCCCATTGGCCCTACAGTACCAGTCCCCCCCCATTCTGGCGACTGCATCCAGTCTAAATGGATCAACATGACCCTTTTCGTTCAGGATGGACTCTGAAAAATGCATCAAAAGCACCTCACAAATCACAAGATTTGCAGAACCTCCCCCGGCACCCACCGGAAGGACCTGAAGCACTCTACATTCGAAAGAAACCGGTGATTCTTTTACCCTTGGTGGCCTTACCAATCTCGATTTTTCCTCCCTGAAACCCGACTTGACAAATTCATTGACGCCCTTTTCATATTCCGTACTCGCAAGAGACATCTGCTCCACCATCGAATAATTCACCATGTTGATGACCACTTCAGGTATTTCAAGCACATTATCCAAACTGTGCTTTGCTGTATTGTCTCTCACCCTTCGGGCAGGAGAAAAGACCAAAACCGGCGGATTTGTGCCAAAGACGTTGAAAAAACTAAATGGGCTCAGATTTACGTTGCCATTACTGTCAATTGTACTTGCAAAGGCGATTGGACGGGGAGCCACGGTGCCCAGCAAATAACTGTGGAACTCTGCGATTGAAACATCTTTTGGGTCTATTGTCAACATATTCAGGAAATTCTGGAGGAACTAAATCTTTTGACCGGTGGTGCTGTAACACTGCCTGAATTGGCTAAATTACAATCAAAAACAATAATTGAAATGAAAAGTTATTCATCGAGCGAGTTGGCAATTTTGATATTCATTTTTGTGATTATGGCTGTAGGTACATCAGAGTCATTTGGACAAAATCTCAAAATCGCCACATACAACATTCGTTTTGATAACCCAAACGATACCGGCAATCTTTGGAAAGACCGATCCCCACATCTGTTCAATTTACTCCGATTCCACGAAATCGAGCTTCTCGGGACGCAGGAAGGATTGTATCACCAGCTAGAAGACATTAAAACTGCGATCGGATTCGAATATATCGGAGTAGGCAGGGATAAAGGTGGAAAGGAAGGAGAATTCTCCGCCGTTTTTTATAATCCAGAAATACTCAGCTTGCTTGACCAGGGAACGTTTTGGCTTTCCGAAACTCCGGATGCGCCCTCAAAGGGATGGGATGCGGCATTAAACAGAGTCTGTACATGGGGAAAATTCAAAACTAGGAAAAGGAAAACCTTTTTTGTATTTAATATCCACTACGATCATATTGGTCAAAAAGCAAGAGAAGAGAGCAGCAAGTTGGTAATTCAAAGAATTAAAGAGATTAACACCGATAATCTTCCTGTAATCTTGATGGGCGATTTCAATGTGACGCCGGATAACCCTGCTTATGAAACGGTAATTCAAAATTCCAATTTAAAAGATAGTAGGCTAATTTCGAATATCCCCTCGATTGGAAATCAAGGCACTTTCAACGGTTTCAATTGGGAAAAAATCCCAGAGGGAATCATTGATCATATTTTTGTAAGTCCAAATATAATTGTCCACCGGCATGGCATCCTTACCGACAATTATGGAAAAAAATACCCTTCTGACCATTTCCCCGTTTTCACCGAGCTAAGCTGGAAGTGATAGAAGTCTAAAACTCAATATCACAAGAGGCCATCATTTTTTTTGCAAATTGGTCTTTGTCTTCATCGCAAAACGAATTCTAATCTCGGAGAAATCAGAAAGCTTCATGATTTTTGATGGAGAGTCCAATCAAAAAAACTTCACCCATATAAAAAGCAAAAAGCCAGCAGAGATTGCTGGCTTTGGATGTTGTGGCGGCGGCCTACTCTCCCGGGTGCGACCCCAGTACCATCGGCGCTGCAGGGCTTAACTTCTCTGTTCGGGATGGGAAGAGGT
>NZ_JAKEVZ010000028.1:0-13255 GCF_021491425.1 Mariniradius sediminis
CTGCTTTCGAGAATCTTTGCTGTCATAGACAGAGACTCACCATATGTAGAAATCCACAAGTATGCAGCCTAAAAAAATCAGTAAAATTGTACTATTCCATTTGCTTTAATCTTAGAATACAGGCAGGAAGTAACCAATCCCGATATCGGGAGACAAGAAAGTCCAATCCTAGGCTATCGCACAAGGCCCGAGCCGGCCCGGCGGACTTTCATTCCCCGCGCGCGATCGATTGAGGTAGCTTGTGAGGTTTGAGGAATTGACCACCTCTCCCCGACCCTCTCCTTGAGGAGAGGGAGAACACCTAAACCGAAGGCGTCTGTTTCAGAATTCGGAACCATAGCCCCAAAGGGGCACCATCCCACAGCGAAGGGTGTAGCCCTTCGCGAATCGGCAGAATCACAATACAATAGGGATTCTGGGTTCGGAAACGCGGGATGGCGCGGCATTTTTTTCTTGGCGTCCTAGCATCCTGGCGTACGATTCTTTATTCGCGTTCTTTGCACCTTCCTTTCCTTTGCGGGAGGTGCTTTTTCCGTCTTGGCGCGCATTTGTTTCCTTTGCGAGTGGCTCGCATTGGTTCAGGCCAACTCGACCAGCACCGGATTGAGGGGGGTGTCGATGATTTCCCCAACTTTGGCACCGGGGCACCAGGTTTCCCAATCCCTGATTTGGTCTTCATTGTCCGGATTTTTCAGCACCATGTCTTTGTCCATGTAGATCACGGTCATGACCTTGCGTGTTTGCTCACTGCGGTTGGCACCGGCGCGATGGAAAACCCATCCTGAATGGAAACTTACCTCCCCGAGTTCAAAGGGCTCTACCACATGCCGAAAGTCGGTCACCCGTAGACGCTGTTGGATTTTTTGCTCGCTTTCGTCGCTGATAGAAAGATCCCTGCCATCCACGATGACATGGCTGCCGGCACTGAACTCCAAGGGGCCCATCTCCAAGTCGATTGCCTGAAGCGGAATCCAGGCGGTGATGGTCTTGTCCGAGCTCAGGGGCCAATAGTATTGGTCCGCATGCCAAGGTGTGATGCCACCTCCCGCTTCCTTGTAAAGGGCTTGGTCGTGGTAGATCCTGACGCCTTCGGTTTGCATCAGGCCGGCCGCAATGCCCGCGAGGCGCTTGCTGAAGACAAAATCCTTGATATCCTCACTTTCCCGCCAGAGGTTGAAAATCTGCAGGAATGCTTTGCCGTAAGTATCCCTTTTGTCCAGGGGATCGGACTGTCGATTGAGTTCGGAGACCTTCTCGGAAATCAGTTTTTCATAATGGGCCAAAGTGTCGGCATCGAAGACATTCTTGAGTTTGATGTAGCGGTTGCGCTGGTAAAAGGCAATCGCCTCCTGCGTCAGTGGATAGGCTTGGTCGAGTGGGTATTTCATAGCTTGTTGGTTGAATGGAAAATACTTTGCAAAGGAGCAACAATAATCCCCGCCTGTCTTGGACTTGGTTTTCAAGAAATTGTCTTATTTTATCATCCTGATTTACTTTGGATATATTTTGAGATAATTTGAAGCAGTGAAAGCCGTATTTGAACAAGTTTCGGCCGGGCCAAGGACCTCCTTTATCCACAAATACTTGGACTTGCCCGCCTTTGACGCACCCTACCATTTCCATCCTGCCTATGAGTTGACCTGGATATGCCGAGGGAAAGGCATGCGCTACGTGGGGCGCGGATCGGAGGCTTTTTCGGATGGGGATTTGGTTTTTTTGGGCTCCAACCTGCCCCATTGCTGGATCAATCAGGATACGATGGAGGGAGTTTCGGCACATGTCATCCAATTTGAGGAAGACTTCCTGGGGCGGGATTTCTTTTCCCTGCCGGAGATGGAAGCCGTGAAAAGGCTTTTTGAGAAGTCCAAGGCGGGCTTGTCAGTGACTGGGAGGACGAGGCTTGTCGTGCAGGAAAGAATCGGGAAATTTCCCGGCGCAAATCCCATTGAAAGGATCGCGGGGTTGTTGGAGATCTTGGGGATACTAGGCCAATCGGATGAATTGCTGCCCTTGGACGGTGTTTTTGTACAGCTTCGCGGGGATATGCCGGAGACCGTTCGGTTCAACAAGGTGATGTCTTACCTGATTGCGCATTTCAGGGAGGAGATCAAGCTCGAGCAGATCGCCGATATTGCGCACCTGTCACCGACCTCTTTTTGCAGGTATTTCAAAGGCATGATGCAAAAGACACTCTCGGAAGTGGTATTGGAATTTCGGATCCGTCATGCCTGCCAATTGCTCGCCAATACCGATTTGCCCATCTCCCAAGTCGCGTTTGAAAGCGGTTTCCAGGACCTGCCCTATTTCAACCGGAAGTTCAAGCAAATGCTGGGGGTCAATCCGAAGGCGTTCAGAAAGTAAGGGCGGGAAGGGATGGCTTGGGCTTAGATTCGTGACAGGAGATCAATTTCTCGCAAAGACAGCAAAGGCGCGGAGATCGCGAAGATCAGTTGGCCTTGGCAGGATTAAAGCTATTCGTGAATGCGTGGGTATTCGCTGCTCGATTACGTTAAGAACATTTCACACAAAGACAGCCAAGGAAGCTAAGATCGCATAGGGTCAATTCTTAGCGGCTTTGCGTCTTGGCGTGTATTATCTTTTCTCGCAAAGACAGCAAAGGCGCAGAGATTGCAAAGATCAGAGGGCGGAAGGCAGTCGCAGGGGGTAGTTTGCAGTGGCGGATATAGAGCCGCAGTATTAGATACTAGTAAACAAGTGCATTCGTGGGTATACGGTGCTCGCAAAGAGCGCTGAGGTGCAAAGGGCGCAAAGATTAGTAAGCAGACTTACGTCCAATCTTCGTGGCTTGCCCAGCGCTTTTTCATTTGCGTGCTTTGCACCTTTATTTTCTTTGCGAGAGAACGCTTTTTTTCTCTTAAAGTGAGGCTGTCTTGTTTTTTATTGGCCTTGCGATCACTTCGTGGCTACACGCTCGCTATTCCTTGCTCCCATTTGGACCAAAGCCGCTATCCCCATCACCAAAATACAGCCAATGGCATTGTACCAAAGAAATCCGATGTTGATCGGGATGCCGAGGAGGCTGCTGCCGTTTTTCCAGTGGATCAGCAGGATGATGGCTTGCGTGATAAAGGCTGCGATGAACACCGCATTTCCTTTGACCCACTTCATGTAAAATCCTACCATAAAGATCCCCAAGATCGTACCGTAAAACAGGGAACCGAGGAGATTGACGGCTTGGATGAGGTTTTCGAACAAGGAAGCGTAGATCGCAAACAGGATTGCGAAACCGCCCCAAACTGCTGTGAAAAGCTTTGACGAAACCAAATAATGGTATTGGGAGGCTTTCTTCACCAATGAGCGCCGGTAGATATCAATCGTCGTGGTACTTCCGAGTGCATTGAACTCGGAAGCGGAACTCGACATGGCGGCGGAAAAGATCACCGCAAACAACAAACCCACAATGCCCTTGGGCAGGTAATCCATCACAAAGCGCATGAAGATGTAGTCCGTATCCCGGGTTTCGGCCTTGGGATCGTTCATTTTGATCAGCTCCTTGGCTTCCTTGCGGATGCTTTCCTGGTATTGGGTTTTCTTTTGGATCCCGTCCTGGGCTTGGGCAATCGCCGCTTCGTCGCCAGCGTCCACGGCTGTTAGAAGCTCTTGGATATCCTTGTTTTTCTCCTGAAAGACCTGTTTGTATTCATCCTCGAGAAATGCATAATCCTGCCTAAAGGCAGACTCCTGCAATTGGTCGGTCTGCACCTTGTTGAACACGACGGGTGGCTGCACAAATTGGTAAAACACAAACACCATCACGCCGATAAAAAGGATGATAAACTGCATGGGTACCTTGAGAAGTCCGTTCATCATCAGGCCCATGCGGCTTTGGTTGAGGGAGCTTCCAGCCAGGTAGCGCTGCACTTGGGATTGGTCAGTACCGAAATAGGAAAGGAAAAGGAAAAGTGCGGCTGTCATACCCGACCAGAAATTGTAGCGGTCAGCCCAGTCAAATTCAAAGTTGACCACATTCATGCGACCCATCTTCCCGGCCACGTGGAGTGCCTCGGTAAACCGAATGGGCAGCATATAGATCACGAGGATGCCCGCTAAAATCATCCCGCCCATCATGACGGCCATCTGTTGCTTTTGGGTAATGGAAACGGCCTTGGTTCCTCCCGATACGGTATAGACGATTACCAAAACACCGATGAAGATGCAGGTAAACGTCAGGTTCCATCCCAGCAGGGTCGAAAGGATAATTGCAGGTGCGTAAATGGTGATCCCGGCTGCCAAACCCCGTTGCACCAAAAACAAAAGTGCCGCGAGCGTACGTGTCTTTAGGTCAAAACGATTTTCGAGGAATTCGTAGGCGGTATAAACCTTCAACTTGTAAAACATCGGCAAAAAGGTCACCGACAGGATGATCATGGCCAAGGGAAGACCGAAATAAAACTGCACAAAGCGCATCCCGTCCTCGTATGCCTGTCCAGGCGTACTCAGAAAGGTGATGGCAGAAGCCTGCGTGGCCATGATGGACAGACCAATCGTCCACCAGTTCATATCCCCACTACCGCGGATATAGGATTCCATGTCCCGGACCCCGTAGGTCCTGTAGATTCCGTACCCCGCTATCAGCAGCAAGGTGCCGAACATCACGATCCAATCCCAGCCGCTCATGAGAAGTGGACGGTTAGCCAGTAGAAAAACAGGACCGTGACGCCCAAGGCAATCATCAATCCCCAATACCAGCGGTTCCAGTTTACCTTATTTTCCACCGCCTTGCTCGATTAGGTTGACGAATATCTTCACTGCACCAGGTACTCCGGCGGGCAAATGCCTGAACCAGGAAATACCGCTATAGGTGTAAGTGCCATTTCCATACTTCGTATGCAGGAGTGAACCGCGGAGAAAGCTTTCACCGGGATCTTGGAAGGCGATGGGCGTGGTGTAGTTCTTGTCCCAATCGGACGTAAAGTAAAGCCCTCTCTCCTGCACCCAGCCTTCAAAATCCTTGGCGGTTACAGGATTAGGTCCCTTCAGGATGGGATGGTTGAAATCCGCCTCAAAGGGAGAATTCTCCACCGTCACCCGTTCCCGGGAAATGCCGAATGGATAGGGGCCCAGTTCACGCGTCAGCAGCGGCGAACCCGTATTGTATTGAATAATGAGGTTGCCACCTTCCTTGACGTATTCCATCAACTGGTCCACATGCGATGCCAAATCCTGGTTGATGTTGAAGGCACGAATGCCGACGACGACTGTTTGGAACTGTTTGAGTCGGTCCTTGCGGATGTCCGCGTTTTCGATGAAGCTCACTTGGTAACCCAGGTTTTTAAGTACATCGGCGACCTCGTCCCCTGCCCCATTGATATAGCCTACCTTTTGGTTACTAAGCTTCAGATCCATTTTCACCAGGCCAAAGCTTGTTTGGGTGAAATAGGTCAGGTTGGGAATATGTTTGTAAATGATCCTTTTGGTGTCCTGATTGAACTTCCGGCCATCTGCCGTTTGGAATGATACGAGCACTTCCTTTTTCATTGCATCAGACTCGAGGATTTCAACCACGTAAATGCTACGCTTGCGGCGTTCGTCATTTTCCTGTGAAAGAATTCGGTATTGGTTAGGCTTCAGACCATCCATGACAAGCTTGCCCTCGAGAATGGCATTCCTGAAAGTCACCTCGACGCGAAGTTTGTTGTCGGCACCCTTGATCAGGAAAAGGTTGCCCTTGTCAAGATTTACATTGACTTCAGGCACCAAGGTAAATGGCTGCTTCACCTCCCCGTCGACTTGGTCGTTGTATTTGTATTGCAAAGAGAGGTCCAGTCCAATTTTTTGTCCCTCCAAAGTCAGGGTAACGGTACCTGCGATGCTGGAACCGTTGACAGGTTTCCCGATTTTGGCAGGATCAGAAATACCGAACAAGCTACCATCCAAGGGATTTTCCAACCAAAAAGGTTGGGATACAGGATATTCTTGGGGGATTTTGATTTCGATGTTTTGGGTCAATGGAACATTTCCTTTCAGTTCACGGCCGGGTGCAATCTTGAACAAAGGACCTTCGAAGCTTTCCACTTTGAGCGCCCGCGAAGACGCATTGTTCAATACCAAATCTGCCGTGATGGTCTCGCCAGGATATCCGATTTCCTTTTTGATCACAAACTCGCCCTTGAAACCCATGGATTGGAGGATGAGGCGGTCGATGGCCTGGACTTTTTCCAAAAACCAACGCTCCGTGGACTTTTCCTTGGAAAGCAGGGATTTGATGGCGAGTAGGTTGTCGATGTTTTTGTCTGGATGGATAAAGTCAAATTCCTTCAGCGCCTTATCGATAGCGGCTTGGATTTGTGCTCCGCCTGTAAGTTTGTTCCAGCGGTTTTCGATTCCCTCGAAGGGTGAACTAGAGAAGGAGGGCCCTTTCACCAACTCCACGAAATCGACACCCTGACCGATTTGGGAAGTCGAGCCGAATCCTTGGGACTTGTGCATGGTGCGGCTGTCGGCAGCAATCTGGGAATAGGTCGTACCCAAGAGCGGGTTGAATTCGCCTACTGGGAAACGGAAATAAGTTTTTCCTTCCTGCGGCTCGTACTGTCCACCCCAGTTGTAGGCATTCCAAAAAAGGCGCTTGGGTTGCCAAGGTTTGGTTTTTGACAGTTGCTCGGGGAAGGAAGTTTGACTGGCAGCGAGGTCAAAAGCCTCCGTAGACAGAATTGCCGAGCTGGTATGGTGGCCGTGTGTGGTGCCGGGAATGGTATTAAAGCGGTTGATAATGACGTCGGGTTGGAAATTTCGGATGATCCACACCACGTCGGACAGCAGTTTTTCACGGTCCCAGTTATTGAAGGTTTCGTCAGGATTTTTGCTGAAGCCAAAGTCCAGTGCCCGGGTAAAAAGTTGCTGGCCTCCGTCCGTCTCGCGTGCCCTGAGGAGTTCATGGGTACGGATATAACCCAACTCGATGCCGAGTTCCTTGCCGATGAGGTTTTGGCCTCCGTCGCCCCGGGTGAGGGACATGTAGGCCACCTCAGCATGTTCGGCATTGGCCAAATAAGCAATCAGGCGGGTATTTTCATCGTCCGGGTGTGCCGCGACAAAGAGTACACGCTTAGTCTCCTTAAAGCGAAGGAGTTGGTGGTACAATTGGGAAGATGGGTGTGGATTGGCAAAAAGCGGGGAAACAAACAGGCAGAAAAGATAAATGAGCCAGTGTTTTTTTGTGGTCATAGGTCGTTGGATTTGGGTCAAAAGGTAGAAGAAGGCGGTAATATTTGAAACTGAAATTTATACCAATGGGTTTGGGGGATTGTTAAAGATGGTTAAAAGAAAATACGCACTGTAGGTTGAGCCAGTGCGGGACATTGGCGTATTTCAGCCGTTTTTGGAGCATTTCAAGCGATGCAGTTAATTGTGGGTTTTGACCCGAATTTATGCGGGGAGTTTAATGTTGGGATTCAAATTTATGGAAAAAACCGGCGGGGCGCGATTTTTCGCGACTCAGCCTAGAAATCCAATCGCCTCTACGGGTCATCCATTTTCATCTATTTGGAAAGGAAATGACATAAATGGGTTCACGCAGCGGCACCGCAAGAATCATAATTGCTTTGTCGGCAAGCTCAGAACGCAACTTGGATATTGTTTGCAAGGATCAAACCGACTTTCTGAAATTAGGATGCTGTAACAAATAGAAATAGCATTCATCAATCCAATTCCCCAGAATACTGCTTACAAAAAGGGAATCGAAGGCATTCATCATCGTAAATAGATTATTCTGAATTCTTCATTCAAAATCACTCCCCTTCTTCCCCAAAAATCTCCTTCACGACCCAACCTTTGCCCCATTCTTCCATTTCGGTTTGGGTCCACAGGTCGGGGAAAAAGATCACCTTTTGGAATCTTGGGGGCAGGTATTTCTGCCAGTTGGTGCCGCCCGTTGCGGCGATATCCTGGGGACTTCTGTGGAGGTACCGCACGGCCGACTTGTAATGTGCCAAGGGCCAAAAAACGTTGGCTTTCAGGTCATATTCCCGCAACATTTTTTTTAGGGCTTCATCCTTATCCATGCAGGATTGATATTTTTTCCAAATATTCTGATCCCTGTAATTTTCGATAAAATCCGAAAGTGGCTTTTTGTATTTTTTTTCGAATGTCTTCAAGGTGAGTGTCTTCTCCCCTGTCGCCAATTCCACCGCACCCTGTTGCCAATACAGGTTGTCAAACAAGAGGTCCGGATTGGGTTCGTTTCTCAATTTTTCCCGCACATCGATGTGTATCAATTGATGCACATCCGTGGAGAGGATTTCGATCACGCGGTATTGTGCGCTTTGGAATCCGCTTGAGGGTAGCAGTGACATCCTGAACTTGAGGAACTGGTCTTTCTCCATCCCCTTCCACATTACGGCAAAGGACGAGATCAATTGGTCAAAGTACATGTTAACCCTGGCCAACCTTGCTTTGAAAAACTCCGCATCCAGGGGATTTTTCTCCCCAATCTGTTCCAATTCCCAAATGATCAGCTTGAAGTACAGTTCGGTGATTTGGTGGTAGATGATGAATATCTTCTCATCCTTGAAGGAAGTCTTGGGTTGCTGCAGTGACAGCAGTATATCCAAATTGATATAGTCCCAATAGGTCAAATAGTCGGCATACAAAAGGCCTTCGAGGTATGAAGAAAGGTCTTGGCCGGATGCTTTAAACTTCTGCTGGAGCAATTCGATTTTTTCCAACACTTCCGGGGAATATTGGGACGGGCTCATTGGCGAATTTTTTGCTGGGTTAGGTAGTATTTTCGCTGCCTTCTTATTTATTTCAGCCTGGATTTGCAGAAGGTGAAGCAAAAATCCGTTTAAATTACCAATAAACCAAAATACCCATGGAGCAGACAGCGACAGTGCACAAATCCGCCAAACAAGATCAGTTCGAGGGCGTGGATTTTTACCAAATAGATGATTTATTGACAGAGGAGCACAAGCTGATTCGCTCGTCGATCCGTGATTTTGTCAAGCGGGAAATCAGTCCTTACATTGAGGATTGGGCGCAACGGGCGCATTTTCCTTATGAAATCGTCAAGAAGTTTGGCGATGTGGGAGCATTTGGACCTCAGATTCCCGAAACCTACGGCGGGGGTGGATTGGATTATATCGCTTATGGTCTCATCATGCAGGAGATAGAGCGGGGCGATTCAGGGATGCGCTCTACCGCTTCTGTGCAGGGCTCACTCGTGATGTACCCGATTTACAAGTTTGGCTCCGAAGCCCAAAAGAAAAAATACCTGCCCAAGCTCGCATCTGGAGAGATGCTTGGATGCTTTGGCTTGACGGAACCTGACCACGGGTCAAACCCAAGCGGGATGAAGACCAACTTCAAGGATATGGGTGACCATTACCTGCTCAATGGTGCGAAGATGTGGATTTCAAACTCACCGAAAGCAGATATTGCCGTCGTGTGGGCCAAAAACGAGGATGGAAGGATACATGGTCTGATCGTGGAACGCGGGATGGAGGGATTTTCTACCCCCGAAACCCATAACAAATGGTCCCTGCGCGCCTCGGCGACCGGCGAATTGGTATTTGACAACGTGAAAGTCCCGAAGGAAAACCTCCTTCCCGGAAAATCAGGTTTGGGAGCGCCTTTGATGTGTTTGGACTCCGCGCGGTATGGGATCGCATGGGGTGCTATCGGTGCCGCCATGGATTGCTTTGATTCTGCGAGACGATATGCCTTGGAGCGGATTCAGTTTGATAAGCCAATCGCTTCCTTCCAACTGGTACAAAAGAAACTATCTGAGATGCTCACGGAGATCACCAAGGCCCAGCTTTTGGCTTGGAAGCTTGGAAAGATGATGGACGAGGGAAAAGCCACCACTTCCCATATCTCACTGGCAAAAAGGAACAACGTGGCCATGGCTTTGGAGATCGCACGGGAAGCCCGGCAGATACATGGTGGCATGGGAATCACGGGTGAATATCCGATCATGCGACATATGATGAACCTGGAATCCGTGATCACCTACGAAGGCACGCACGATATCCATTTGTTGATCTTGGGACAGGAGATTACTGGAATTGCGGCG
This sequence comes from Mariniradius sediminis, assembly GCF_021491425.1. Lineage (NCBI taxonomy): Bacteria > Pseudomonadati > Bacteroidota > Cytophagia > Cytophagales > Cyclobacteriaceae > Mariniradius > Mariniradius sediminis. Next base: position 10,034 of record NZ_JAKEVZ010000028.1, read on the forward strand.
TTTAAGTGATTTTGCTCGCAAGGTCACAGCAGGTGCAAAGACCGCTAAGTGGCAATAAATTCACCTGAGAACGCAGGAAAGGGTAAAACATCGGAAAACACTTTAACGAAGGGACCTCACAGGGAAGTACCTACTTTCGCGTTCTTCGCGTGAAGAAATAGACACGCATACGCGAATTACACGTCTTACCCAAGATTTCCTCTAAAACCTGTTATTACCTGCTGAACAATACCTGCTGCGGCTGCCAACTGACCAAGGGAACTCACTTCAAAAAATACATCTTAAAATTCCCTCGGTTTTTCACTTGCATTTCGCCCCGGTATTCGCATTCAAAATGGTCTTTTATGAGTTCATAGGTGGTCTCGGAAAGATTGATTTTTCCCGGAAGTGAACTTGATTCCATTCTTGACGCGATATTGACTGTATCCCCCCAAATGTCGTATTGCCATTTTTTGGATCCCACAATACCAGCGACTACCGGGCCGGTATGAATGCCTATGCGGACATCAAAATGTGGAAATCCATTGTCCTTCTTTTTGGCATTCTCGACCAAGGCGAGCATTTCCTTGGCGGCTTTGGCCATAGTGATGGCGTGGTCTTTGTTTGGTACCGGTATTCCTCCTGCGCACATGTAGGAATCTCCGATGGTTTTGATTTTCTCAAGCCCATATCTGCTGATAATCTCATCAAAACCTTTGAAATAATAATCAAGGCTGTAAACCAATTTTTCGGGGGCTATTTTCTCGGCAAACATTGAGAATTCCACGAAATCGGTGAACAAAACCGTGACTTTGTCAAATCTGATGGCATCGATTTTTCCATTGACCTTCAATTGCCTTGCTGTTTCCGTCGGAAGGATGTTGAGCAAAAGATCCTCTGACCGTTTCTTTTCTTTTTGGATGTTCTTGAAATACCAAAACAAAGTCGACAAGATGATAACGCCCAAGACTATAATGATGGCCAAGGATATCAGAATAATGCGTTGGTTTCTCTTTTCCTGATTGAGTAGATCGACTTCGGCTTGCTTTTGGGACACTTCAAAATCCGTCCGCAGGTCTGCCATCTTTTGGATGGACTTCAGGTTGTTGATGCTATCACGGTAGGCAATATGGTCTTTGTAATACCGGAACGACTTGGCTGTATTCCCAATTTTCTCATAAATTTCCGAGAGCTTAAGGTTGGCATCGGACATCTGCTCCTTGAGTTTGTGTAACTGTGCGAGACTCAGGCTACGCTTTGCATATGCCAAAGCTTTTTCATTTTCACCCTTGCCGGTGTATATGTCGGACATGGAAATGAGGTAGGTGCAAATGGGGTGGTAATTTCCCGAGGCCTCCAAAACCAAGATCGCTTCGTTGATATTGCTTTCCGCAAGGTCACTTTTACCGATGTTGGCGTATACCATGCCCAAATTACCGAGACTGATGGCTTTCCCAGCGGGATAATCCACCTTGTCAAAAATGATCTTTGATTCCGAAAAATGCACCAAGGCAGAATCGTAGTTTTTCAGATTCATATGTTCATCACCCAAATTGAGGATCGCCGATGCCAAGTTGACCGAATCCGAGGTCATTCTCAGGGTTGAGATTGCTTGGTAATAATAGAGAAGGGCGTTGGCGGGGTTATTTGAGAAAGAGTAGATATCTGCAATCGCGATGTATGCACTGCCCTCCCCCACCTTGAAATCGGCTTTTTTGGCTGCTTCAGCACTCTTAAAATAGGCATCCAATGCCTGTTCGAAGTTGCCTTGGTATCTTATTTTGTTCCCTTTTTGCAGGTATCCCCGAGAAAGGTACAGATCGTTGCCCAACTTCTCAGATAGACTAATAAGTTCCTCGGCATATTTGAGCCCGAGTGAAAGGTCCCGCATCTCGTTGAAAGAGAGGTTTCTGAGCAGTTCGAGCCTTTCATCGTCGCTGAGGTTATTCTCCCCGTAAATGACGGCGAGGCTGTCCGCCAACTTCTGATCTTGGGCGGATATAGACTGTATAAAAACGCAGCATAAAACTGCCAATAAAAAATAGCGTACCGTTCTTTCAATTGGCTTCGGCATATTAGGGATTGACCACGATTTTGGGGTCATGGATTTCCACAGTATTGCTACCATTGCGGACAAAATGAATATCGTACTTCTCCTCAGAGTTCCTCGGGATATTCGGGTCAATTGTTCCTCTCCAGTTGTTGGAGTTTCCCACGCGGGAGGGCCCCTCACTGAACACATCTACACCATCGCTTCGCAGGATGTCGGTGATCGCGGATACACCCGAACGGGGATGGATATTCCAAGTGACAGTATCGCCCGGATCAACGTTGGTCTTGCCCTTGTCTGACAAAATGAGAAGCCCATTTCGATCTATTCCCTCGATATTAATTGGATGATTTGCCATAGATGAAAATTCTGTTTTTTGAAAAGTCAAAAATTAGGTTTACTAAATTTAGATAAATTAAGCAAGTATAAACTCCCCTAGTGAAAAAAATTGTGTTTCAAATCCAAATACCTACCGACAAACGCTTCGCTGGGACTTATACCATGGCTATCAATATCGGGTTTGTCCAAAGGCAGCCATCCGAGATAGTCGTAATTTGCGCCAGCAATGATGCTAATGGAACGAAAGCTGCATAGGCTTTGGAAGTCGGAAGGCAACAAAAAGGTGTTCCATATTGCACCCCATTGCCGAAGTCTGCCTATCGTCTTTGATGTTCCCTTCCCCATTGAACTATGTGAAATCGGAATACCCTACGATCCTTGGATAAAGACGGTGGGTAGAACCTGCGCCAAAAAATGCCGAGATTCTCTGACAGCAACCCATAATCCTATTTCAAACCTTAAATCGAGTTGCAAGGAAAAAAATAAGGCTGACTCTTGATAGAATCAGCCTAAAATTTGAGCCCCCTGCCGGGATCGTCCCGTCCCGATGGTTATCGGGAGACATCGTGGACAGCGACCTACTGATTACAAGTCCATATATTTATTGATTAGCCTTTCTGAAATCCCGGAATACCTTATCAAATTCTCGAGATACTTCCTAGACCTATTGCCCTTGATGTGTTTCTCGATAGCCAATGCCATCCTCCTCGATGTGCAGGGTATCGACAGTTTTAATATCCAATCGTCGGCAACCTTTGTGTGCGAGTCTTTGAAAAAGTGGCTGTTGTGCTGTATCAACCGGTTTTCCAAGTCCATCGTTTGGCCAATGTAGTAGCTACCTGTTGATGGGGAGT
>NZ_JAKEVZ010000029.1:0-11793 GCF_021491425.1 Mariniradius sediminis
AGATTTCCACAGATGGGAATCTTTGGCTTGAGGGTTTGATGCTGTTCGTTGGAAACGAATGGTTCAGCAATCCGAAGGTATAACCTAGGAATAACTCATTTATCTGTGATCATCTGCGAAATCTGTGCTTTATTTATTTTTACCACAGATGACGCAGATTTCCACAGATGGGAATCTTTGGCTTGAGGGTTTGATGCTGTTCGTTGGAAACGAATGGTTCAGCAATCCGAAGGTATAACCTAGGAATAACTCATTTATCTGTGATCATCTGCGAAATCTGTGGTTTATTTTTAACCACAGATGACGCAGATATCCACAGATGGGAATCTTCGGCTTGTGGGATTTGATTCTGTTCGTGGTAACCGATTGCCTGATCAATCCGAAGGAATAACCTTGGAATAACTCATTTATCTGTGTCCATCTATGCGATCTGTGGTTGATTTATTTTACCACAGATGGCACAGATTTCCACAGATTGGATTCATTTACGAAAGCGGTTTGGTTCTAATTGTTGGAAACGAATGACCCGTGAATCCGATGTTATAACCTTCGGAAAAAGTGCTTATCTGCGTCCATCTGTGGTTGATTGATTTTTACCACAGATGACGCAGATTTCCACAGAAGGGAATCTTTGAAGTGTGAGGTTTGATTTTTTTCGTTGTTGCCTTCTTTAGCCTCCGGAAGCGCAGCGGTTGTTTTTGAATGCAGGATTGAGGGGATAAGTACCTGATTGGTTTTCTGTAGTTTTTCCTTTTTCTGCCAATTGTGCCTATCTTTTAGAATCCTATACTCATACTTTCTAAACCACCAACACATGGAATTGATCATTCAAAATCTATCCAAAACTTACCCGAATGGCGTCACCGCCCTGAACGACATCTCGCTGCACATCAAGCAGGGGATGTTTGGACTGCTCGGTCCAAACGGCGCCGGGAAATCCACCCTGATGCGCACCATCGCGACGCTACAGGATGCCGACGGAGGTAGCATCACCTTGGACGGAATCGACGTGCTTCATGAAAAACAAAAAGTGCGTGAAAGACTCGGCTATCTCCCCCAGGATTTTGGCCTCTATCCAAGGATTTCCGCCGAAGTGATGCTTGACCATATCGCCCAGATGAAGGGAGTTATCCACAAGTCGGAAAGGAAAGAGTTGGTAGGTACGCTGTTGCAGAAGGTGAACCTCTTTAAAGACCGAAAAAAAGCGCTGGGTACTTTTTCGGGTGGGATGCGGCAGCGCTTTGGCATTGCACAGGCTTTGGCTGGAAATCCCTCATTGATCATCGTGGACGAACCTACGGCAGGCTTGGACCCTTCGGAAAGAAACCGTTTCTACAACTTGCTCAGCGAATTGGGGGAAAATACGATTGTGATCCTTTCGACCCATATTGTCGAAGACGTGAGTACGCTGTGTTCCAACATGGCGATCATCTGCAAAGGCGAAGTACTCATGCAGGGCAAGCCCTCTGATGGCATCGCCGAACTCCAAGGGCGGATTTTTCAGAAGAGTATCGAGAAGGCCGCACTTTCTGAATATAAAGGCAATTACAATTTGATTGCCACGCAATTGAAAGAAGGAAAATTGAGCCTGCGGATCAAAAGCGAATCCGACCCAGGCAACGGTTTTGTCCCGGTACCTGCCAATTTGGAGGATGTATACTTCAGCTATATTTCTCAAAAAGTAGACCCAATAACCCTCTAAGCCATGCAGGATTTTTGGAACGTTTTCAAGTTTGAAATCCGCTATCGGCTTTCAAGACCGGCGACATACATCTACTTTGGGATGTTGTTTGTGATCGCATTTGTCCTTTTTGGTGGGGGATTTACGCCTGCCTCGGACAAAGTTTCCCACAATTCACCCTACGTCATCGCCCAACTGCAGTCCATCATTTCCATTTTTGGAATATTGCTGGCATCGGCCATCCTGGGTGTCCCGATTTACCGGGATTTGGAACACAAGACCGGAAGCTTCATGTTCAGTTACCCGCTGTCCAAAGGAGCGTATTTTATGGGTCGATTCTGGGGTTCATTTGTGGTATTGTTGGCAATCACCTCGGCCGTCATGCTGGGGATTTACTTGGGGTGTATTGTTGGTGCCGCGACGGGCTGGACTGATGCGGAACGGTACGGACCGCACGTCTTGAAGTTCTATACACATCCCTGGTTGACGCTCGTCCTTCCCAACATGTGGATTGCGGGTACGCTTTTCTTCGCCCTGATTATTTTCACGCGCAACATCAAATCCATCTATTCGGGTGGAATAGTCCTGTTTATCGCCTATTTGCTTTCCAACTTTCTGGCCCAGGACATCGAAAACAAGGATCTTGTACAATTGCTCGATCCTTTTGCGCTGAATACTTTCAATTACGAGACGCGGTACCTGACGCCATTTGAAAAGAACACCTTCATTTTGCCATTGAAAGGCAATCTCTTGCTCAATCGGATCATCTGGTCTTTGGTTGGCTTGGTGTTTTTTGCCGCTGCGTATTGGCGGTTTTCCTTTACCTATTTCTTCCAAGAAAGGATCAAATCCAATAAGAAGCAGGCCGAAGCGGAAACCTATCCGACAGGAGGCTTGGCAAAGGTGTTGACCGATTTCTCCAACAAATACCAATGGCTAAGCTTGAAGGCTTTGACCAAAATCGAGGTCAACAACATCGTCAAGGATATCTACTTCAGATCAATTCTCTTGGGCGGCTTTATCTTTTTGGTGTTGGATTTCTGGATCGGGTCCACGCTTTACAGTGTTTCCAACTTTCCGGTGACCACTTTCCTGATGGAGTTCAAGGGCTTTGATTACAACCTTTTTGTATTCATCATCATCGTATTCTTTACGGGAGAGTCCATCCACCGCAGCCAAGCCTCGGGCTATGCCATCATCAGTGATACATTCCCCGTGAAGGATGGTGTCATGCTAAGTTCCAAGTTTCTGGCCATGGCTTTTGTCACGCTGATATTGGCGGTGATTCCTATTCCGGTGGGCCTTTTGGTACAGACGCTGAAGGGTTATTTCCAATATGACCTGCATATCTATCTGATCGATAGTTTGTTGATAACTTACTTTGATTACCTCCAAATGGTCATGCTGGTCTTTGCGGTCCATATGGTTTTCAACAATAAGTTTGCGGGACACGCGGCGAGTATTGCCGTTTGGGTGGTGATTGGTCAAGTATTGGACTTGGCGAAGGTCAACTTTACCCTGTTCAAATTCTCCTACAAGCCCTCCTATATTTGGTCCGATATGAACGGGCTTGGACATTTTGCCGAGTCATTGTTTTGGTTCAACCTTTACTGGACGGCATTTGGCTTGTTTTTGGTGTTGGTCTTCAGCATCTTCTTCGTGAGGGGTTCTGAGACCAACTTCAGCAGCAGGTGGAAAACAGCCAAATCCCGCCTGAAGAGTCCGGCCATCGCCGTAGCCATGGTCTGCTTGTTGGTGGCGTTTGGTTCGGGTGCTTACATCTATCAGTCGGTGGTCTATAAAAATGGATACCTCACCATCCGGGAAGGGGAACAACGCTCTGCGGACTATGAGAAGCAGCTGAAGCAGTATCAACGCATCCCCCAACCCAAGGTGGTGGCCGCTTTCCTAAAAGCTGACGTCTATCCCGAAGAGCGCAACGCCTTTTTCACCTTGGATTTGACGATTGTCAACAAGACCGATGCGGTCATTGACTCGCTCCATATGCAGGAATCCTCGCTGAGTAATTTTGTCGTTTTGCATGCTGGGGACACGCTGGAATATCGATTTCCCTTGAAATATGACAAGCGGGCGTTTGATATCTTCGGTTCCTTTGAGGAAAGGCACTGGTACAAAATCCTGGCCTTGCCCAAGGCGATGCAACCAGGCGATACGCTTCAGATACAAGTGATTGCCAGTCAATTGAACAAGGGTTTTCCAAACTCGGGCTATGGAAGGGACTTGGTGCACAACGGTACCTTTACCAGTGCATTTCTGCCTAGTTTCGGATATTCCGACAATCTGGAGTTGAGTTCGGATGAGACCAGAAAAAAATACGGGCTAAAGCCCAAGGACACGGACCTACCCCCGCATGATGACCCATTTGGCTTGCGGAATCTGCTTTTCTCACAGGATGCCGATTTTGTCAATTTTGAAGCGATCGTGAGTACCTCACCGGACCAAATTGCCGTGGTGCCGGGCTATCTACAAAAGGAATGGACAGAGAATGGCCGGCGGTACTTCCACTATATCCAAGATACACCGATACAATACTTCTTTTCGGTCGTTTCAGCCAAATACGATGTACTCTTGGAAAAAGCGCAGCTGCCTGACGGAAAGGAAGTGGCCATAGAAATCTACCATCATCCGCGGCATACCTACAATTTGGATCGCTTCCTGGCGGCCTACAAAGACGGCTTGAGCTATTTTTCTGAAAAATACAGCCCCTTCCAATTTAGGCAAATGCGGATTTTGGAGTTCCCGAGGTATGCAGGCTTTGCGCAGTCTTTCCCCAACACGGTGCCTTTTTCCGAGAGTTTTGGCTGGGTTGCGGATTTCAGCGATCCCAACAGCTTTGACTATGTCTATTTTGTCACCGCCCACGAACTCGCACACCAATGGTGGGGTCATCAGGTTCCGCCCAATTATACCCGTGGGTCTAATTTGATTTCGGAAGCCTTGGCGGAGTATTCCGCACTCATCCTGACCGAAAGGGCCTATGGCCGAGACAATATGAAGCGCTTCCTCAAAGATGAATTGGACAGGTATCTGTCCGGAAGGTCAGGGGAAAGCAAAAAGGAAAATGCCTTTATCAATGCGGACAGGGGATATATCTGGTATCAAAAGGGTGCCTTGGTGCTGTATGCCTTGCGGGATTATATCGGAGACGATAAGATGGACGCTGCGCTGAAGGATTTTGTCGCAGAGTTTGGGCTTAAGGAGACGCCGCCTTTTGCGGGAAGTTCAGACCTGCTGCGGCACCTGACGAAATACACGCCGGATTCGATGCATTATTTCTTGGATGATACCTGGCACAAGATCACTTTGTACGAAAACAAAGCCAAAGAAGCCAAGGCCGAAAAAGTCGGGGATGATGAGTACTTGGTCACATTTACCTTAAACTCCCAAAAAGTGTACGCGGATAGCTTGGGAAGGGAAACACCCGCGGTGTACGAAGGGGATTTTGTTGATGTTGGGGTATTTGCAGCCGAGGATAAGGACGAAAACGGACGTAACCGCACCAATCCCCTGTATATCCAAAAGCACAAGATCAAGCCAGGCGAGACAACCCTCCAAATCCGTGTCAAAGGAGGGGTTCCGACCAAGGCTGGAATCGACCCCTACAACAAACTGGTCGACCGTATTCCGGACGACAACGTGTTGAATGTAAGTGTCAATTAGCGCTGCTGCAAGTCCCTGTCGGACTGTAGTCAGGGCCTGAACCTATGTGGATAAATGCTGAATTTCCCTCCAATGCTTTGGAGGGAAATTTTTTTGCCACTGGGCTAAAAATGAACGCGAAATACAATCCAGGCGGCGATTTGAAAGTTATCCACACATGTTTTCTGTGTTCATCTGTGAAATCTGTGGTCTATTTATATTAACCACAGATGACGCAGATTTTCACAGATGGGATATTCAGAAAAAGTGGTTTGATGCTGTTCGTTGTAAACGAAGGATTCAGCAATCCGAAGGTATAATCTTTGGTTTGTGGGATTTGATGCTGTTCGTTGGAAACGAACGACTCAGCAATCCGAAGGTGCAACCTTCGGATAACTTTTTATCTGTGTCCATCTGTGCTATCTGTGGTTTATTTATTTTACCACAGATGACGCAGATTTTCACAGATGGGATATTTAGAAAAAGTTTAGTGTTTCTGTTCGTTGTAAACGAATGACCCAAGAATCCGAAGGTGCAACCTTCGGATAACTTTTTATCTGTGTTCATCTGTGCTATCTGTGGTTTATTTATTTTACCACAGATGACGCAGATTTTCACAGATGGGAATCTTTGGTTTGTGGGATTCGATGCTGTTCGTTGGAAACGAACGACTCAGCAATCCGAAGGTGCAACCTTCGGATAACGGGGAAAGTGGGGTTCAATTCGTGATTTTTTCCCGGATTTCGACCACGGTGCGCAACTCCCGCAGTTCTTTTTGTACGTTCTTTCTAATCAACAGCGTCAAAATAGTCCCCGGGACGAAATAGGAAGCGACAAAAGCTATCATCCATCCGGTACTGATATGCAGGGCAAATTCCGGTAGCAACAACAAAAATCCCAGCGTATATGCCCCAAGTGTGAGGTAGGTAAAGGTACTGTGGATGCGCAACCGCAGGCTGAGGTATTGTTTTTCCTTTTCCAAGCTATCAGCAGCGGCATCCAAGCTGGATTTTTCCCGTCCCTTTTGGATGCTGTAGGCTTCCAATACGACGCGCAACAGGAAAAACCCGAGCATTAGCCCCACGCCAATATGACTCAGCGGCATCTGGAACTTGAAATAGAATAACAAAAAGTAGCACATCATCAAAAACGTGGATCCGAGAATCAGCACAGTACTGCGCTGAAACTTGAGGCTTTCCCCGTTGAGGCGCTTGGCCTCCGCGATCAGTTTTTCTGTCTCCCAAGGCGGCGTGGCTGTATCGCCCGCGTTCTGCCAACCTTTTTGGAGGATGTTTCCCAATTCATTCATGGTGGATAAGTTTTTTGAGTCTCAGTTTAATTCGGTGGATTTTGACCCGAAGGTTGCCTTCGGTAATGCCTAAGATCGCGGCGATTTCCTCCTGCGAGACCTCGTCCAGCAGCAGTCCCGTGACCAATCTGTCTACTTCGGACAGTGCAGCCATCGCTTCGTAAAGCGCTCGGACAGGATCATTTTCCGTCAGTTCGATCTCGGTGCTGCTTTCCTGGCTGCGCGCTGCGTCTTCCAATTTCCCGGCAAGGACTTTCTCCCGCTTGAGGTAGTTGAAGCAGGTGTTGACCGTGATGCGGTAAATCCAAGTTTTGGGGGAAGATTCCTCCCTGAACTTGCCAAGATTGTTCCATACTTGGATGAATACCTCCTGATTCAGGTCCTTGGCTTGGTCGCTGTCTCCCTTCAGGAATCCCAAACACAGCCTGTTGACCATGGGGTAATGGGCCAGATAGAGGTTTTGGAAACGGATTTTATCTTCTTGGCTCACTTTTCAAGGAAGGAAAGTACCGTTTCGTTAAACCACTCAGGCTGGTCCAGCATCAGGTAGTGCTTGGCATCCGCAGCAAAGGCAAACTCTTTGTTGTCCAAAGCCAGGTATTGTTTTTTCATCGTCTCCAGCGCGCCCGGGCCGAATGGCTGCCCGGCGACCATGATGAGGACGGGCGCTTTGATACTGGGCAGTATTGGGCGGTTGTCCAGCTTGAGGAGGTCGACGTAGCCCAAGACAAAAGTCTTGCGGTCGGCCGCCTGCATCCAGGATTTTATCTGCGCTTGGTCAGCGGGCTTGGAGATCATATTGCCGGTCATTTGGTCAAGATAGGAAGATTGGGCGACATCGTCCATGGCCATCATTTGGTCAATGAAAGGACCGCCGTAGCCCAAGGCCTCTGCCGGGACGCCGGGCATCATTACTTCCCGCATGCAGGCGAGTGCATCCGCCACTACGACCTTGGAAACATGGTCGGGTAGGCTGGCGGCCAAGTCCAAGGCAAGGTTACCGCCCATACTGTGTCCGATGAGGATAAGCTGCTGTAGCTTGTTGGCTTGGATGTACTGGACCAAGTCGGTTTTGATCTTATCGTACCAAGGCATCTCAACCGACTGCACGCCACCAAAGCCCGCGTAAGTGACCACGTGTAATTGGTACCCGGGAAGCGCAGCGGCCGTTTGCTGCCAAACCTCCCCCGGGGTAGCAAAGCCAGGCAGCAAGAGGATAGGTTGTCCTTTGCCGGAGGTCTTGACGGCAATGGCATTTTGCGCCATCAGTATTTGCGGCGCCAAAAACAACAAGTAGATCAGAAGTGTTGCCTTTTTCATATTCGTAGGAATTTGTTTTTTGCTACTTGGAAAACCAAACCCGGAATTTGTTACAGGGATCCTATGAAAAATTTTTGAAGCTTGGAAAGGGCTCGGTTTTGGGGGAAAAATATTGGGGTGGTGGAAGGAAATGGTAAGTTATCCACATTCATTGAGTGCTTTTGGCGATGAAGCTGTGTGTGGATAAGTCGTACTTGGACCAGTTTGGGCGATGGAAAAGGGCAAAAACGGCCCGCAAAAAGCGCATAATCCGTATCAATACGCATACAACACGGAGTTACGACGGGCAGGCATCGGGTGGCTATTGACACGTCGTCCCGACATCTCTATCTTTCACCCCTAACATCATCGGTATAGCTATGGCCATACAAGTTGGAATGTTTCCCTTGACGGGTAGCATGGGGAACGTCACCTTTTACCAGCATGCGAATGGGAAATTTCTCGCAAGGCAAAAGGGAGGGGTAAGTCGCAAGCGATTCTTTACAGCCAAGGAGTTTGAAGGTTCGCGGTGCGCGGGCAGGGAGTTTGGCAGGGCCTCCCGGGTGAGTGGCATTATCCGGAGGGCGCTGTGGTCCTCGCTGCGGGATGTGGATAAGTTGGGACATTCCAAACTGACGGCATTGCTGCAGCGGGTCATCCAAACCGACAAGCTGCACCGCAAGGGAGAGCGCCTGTTTGCTGCGGGGGACACGCAACTGTATCGTGGTATTGAATTGGGAAAGGACTCAGTGGCGGGGATGTTGGGAGGCTTGCCTGATATGGAGTCCTTTGGGGAGGGCAGGTATTTGGCATTTGGTTTTGGGAAGTTATCGGGGATACCCATTTTCCCCAAGGGTTTGGAGGCAGATTGTTATGGGCTACGGGTGCATGGGATTGTGATGGTAGGAGAATGCAAGATGCCAAAGTATTCAAAAGCCAAGGAATTGCCGCTGATGCCCTTGGACAAGGGACCGGAGGACTTTGGCAGTCAGGTTTTGGATTTTGGCGATGCGGTCCCTTCCGATAGCGTGATTTTAGGTGCCCTCTCCCTCCGCTTTTTCCGCAAGGTCAACGGCGTTCCCTACCAGCTATCGGAACAAGGAGGTGTGTGTTTGTTGGGGAGGGGGTAAGGGTGAGGTTTGGGAGTTATCCACAGGGTAGTGGCATTGCAGGTAAAATGATGAAATATGCATTCGGAGGTTTTCTGTATTAGACTCTCCGAGTTTTCGATTTGTAAATTAATTTTTAAATTGTTCGAATAAGACCATAATGAAATCGACCTTTACTATGAACTATTTACCCCATGCAGATGGTATTCCCATAAATCTTTTAGCTGGATGTTTTAACCGTCGATCGACCACCTATAAGTTTTACTGGTTTCTTTCGTTAATTCAATTTGTTGAACAGGGAAAGGAGAAGATTGAGAAGAAGAATCTGTTTGCGCAAATGATTGCAAATTCATGGTACACGCTGAATTATTTTCATATCTCTTTTGGTGTTCAGGACAAATTCCAGGCTGCTATTCGATCGATACGTGAAATAGAAAAAATCAATGTTCAGGAGAATACAGAGGTAGTATTTAAAAAATTGATTGAATCCAAAAATCGCGAAACCCAAAAGTTTTTGCGGCACTTCAATATCAATGTTCCCCACAAGTTCTTGAGTCCTTGGATTAGTGCAGACAATCAAAAAGTTGTCTATCATTTTTCGCAGGATTTTGGTAACAATTGCCCCTATGCCCTATTTGATGATTTCGTCGTTATCAATCCGAAATGGAGAGAGTATCTCAAAAGGAACTCGAAAATCCTAAAGGATTTTTGTTATTGGAACCTTACACTTTATCTCCAAGCAAGAAACCCAAATGTGCCAGATATTGCCAACAAGCTTATAAAATCTCCACAAAGAAGTCCTTTAAATGAGCAACGAAAGGCCTTTTGGAATATCGTTCTGGAAGAAAAAGGGAAAATAAAATGCATTTACACTGGAAATGATCTAATCATTGGGGATTACGTCGTAGAGCATTTTATCCCATATAGTTTTGTCTCGCATGATCTAATTTGGAACCTTCTTCCAGCAGACAAGTCTTTCAATGGTTCAAAAGGCAATAAACTTCCCCGATTGGAGAAGTATTTTGATGCTTTTTATCAAATACAGAAGGAAGCAGTCGAAATTGTTGTTAGAAAAACTCCTAAGAATAAGTTTTTGCAGGAATACCTAACCATCTTCCCGAATGTAGAAAGTGCCAAAGATTTGCCGTCCGTTTTTGATAGAGTGAGATTTAAGGAAAACTTTCAATCTCTAGTTTCGATTGCTTCAAATAACGGTTTTATGTTTTTAAAATGAAAAGCGCTAATACCAACTCTCACCTCACCGCCAAAGAGCGGGATTCCCTATCTTTTCCTGCAAAGGTCCTAAAAGAAAGAGGCCTTTTAGTGGGCGATGTTTTGGATTTTGGTTGTGGGTTTGGAAAGGATGTTGAGGTGTTGAAAGCAAGTGGATTTGAGGTTTTTGGCTATGACAAGCACTATTTTCCAAGTTATCCACAGCGGAAATTCGACACAATTCTTTGCTTTTATGTCTTGAACGTGCTTTTGCCTGAAGAGCAGGCGCTTGTTTTGATGGAGGTTTCAAATCTTTTGAAGCCTGGTGGCAAAGCTTACTTTGCGGTGAGAAGAGATATCGTATATGAAGGATACCGTACTCATAAAATCCACCAGAAGCCAACCTACCAATGTAAGGTCACGCTGCCATATCGTTCAATCCTAAAGAACGAAAGTTGTGAGATTTACGAATATCAGCATTTCAACGTCCTGCGCCGGGAGAGTTCAGATGACTGTGTTTTTTGTAACTTATCCCCATCGGCTGAGTTGATTGCCGAGTCCGCAACAGCCGTGGCATTTTTTGACAAGTTTCCGGTTAATCCAGGACATGCTTTGATAATTCCCAAGCGCCATTGTTCAGATTATTTTGAACTTTCTTTTAGGGAGCAGTCAGCCTGTATCTTTATGGTCAATTTTGTAAAAACGATAATCCAAAGCCTATTCAATCCGTCTGGTTTCAATGTTGGGATCAATAATGGCTATGCCGCTGGCCAGACAGTCATGCACTGTCATATCCACCTCATCCCCCGCTACCCCAACGATGTGGATAACCCGGAAGGTGGCGTGAGGGGGGTGATTCCGGGAAGGAAGGGGTATTTGGGATGGCGGTCGAGAAAGACTGTTGCTTCGATTCACAAATTGTAATTTACATTTTGTGAATTGGTCGTTTTTTGGAACACCCTATTCAGCTTCGGCAGTTTGGCCTATTCGTTGTGTGAGTGCTGTACCTTCGGAGGCCCGAACTTGAAGTCTTTGACATCGTATTCTTTCCTACCGATTAAAAATGGTGTCGAATGACAATCATGGGCATCGTCTTGAAGTTATCCACATAAATTATCTGTGTTCATCTGTGCAATCTGTGGTCTATTTATATTAACCACAGATGACGCAGATTTTCACAGATGGGATATTTAGAAAAAGTTTAGTGTTTCTGTTCGTTGTAAACGAATGACCCAAAAATCCGAAGGTATCACCTGCGGATAGCTTTTAATCTGTGTTCATCTGTGCGATCTGTGGTTCATTATTTTTTAACCACGGATGACGCAGATATTCACAGATGGAATTAAATGGTGTAAGAGGTTTGATTCATCTCGTTGGAAGCGAAGGATTCAGCAATCTGTAGGAATAAGCTTTGAATACTCATTTATCTGTGTTCATCTGTGAAATTAGTGGCTGGTATTTCTTGCCACGAATGACACGGATTTTCACAGATGGAATTATATGATGTAAGAGGATTAATTCAT